>JAFDHF010000009.1 GCA_019308905.1 Deltaproteobacteria bacterium | reverse complement strand
GCGTTGCTGCGTCAGGGTTTCCCCCATTGCGCAAGATTCCCCACTGCTGCCTCCCGTAGGAGTCTGGACCGTGTCTCAGTTCCAGTGTGGCTGATCATCCTCTCAGACCAGCTAACCATCGTCGCCTTGGTAGGCCATTACCCTACCAACAAGCTAATGGTACGCGGGCTTATCCTTGAGTGCTAGCTTACATGTAGAGGCCAGCTTTTACCGCTACCCGCGGACGGGTCGTGGTCTTATCCGGTATTAGCCCCGCTTTCGCAAGGTTATCCCGGTCTCAAGGGCAAATTACCCACGCGTTACTCACCCGTGCGCCACTTTACTCTCCCGCCGAAGCGGGATTTCTCGTACGACTTGCATGTGTTAGGCACGCCGCCAGCGTTCGTTCTGAGCCAGGATCAAACTCTCCAGTTAAATCGAGAACTGTTGAGGACCCAAAGCCTTGTGGCTCCCTATTCAGTTTTCAAAGAGCGACAACTCAGCATTCTAAATTATACCTGAAGATTTTCCTTTGTCAAGATCTTCATCCAGCAATCGCAACACAAAATATAAGCGCTCCCCATGCTTCTGTCAAGAGCAATTCCACCGAGCTCCCCCCATTTTGTGAAAACCTCTTGTTCCAGGGCCACGTTGCGGAAGCTCTGGGGCACTCATCGAGGTTGAGCGGTAAGGGGAGAGGCCGTGTTCGTGACTCGTGTTCGTGAGTTGTGTTCGTGAGTCGTGTTCGTGAGGGAGGAGCACGAATTCCACGCCCGCGAAACCCGAGCGTCCACCGCGTGAGCCCAGCAGCGAAGGAACAAGGGATTTCCACTTGAGAATCGAGAGATCTCCCCAGAAATCAAGACACCTTAGAAAAATGTGCTTCGAAAAGTGGGGAAATTCCTCCAATTCCGCGTCCATTCCCACGAGAAAGGGATTCACTACTCGACTCGGATGCGATGGACTCTCTTCTTGCCGGCCTTGACAATCAGGACCCCGTCCTCCAGATCATTAGAGCTGATGGTTTGGCCGAAATCCTCGATCCTCTTCTGGTTCACGTACCCCCCTCCCTGCGCGATCAGCCTCCTGGCTTCGCTACTCGATCGACAGAGCCCCACCATCTGGAACAACTCAAAAGCCGGAATCCCATGATCCAGAGACTCCTTCTTTACAAAGGTCGTTGGAATCGCGGTATCTTTTGATTTGACGTCGAGGGCGACCCCCGAATATTCCTCGGAGACGCGGTGAAGCCCACTGGAGGGAAGGACCGCAGGGTCCAGATCCCTCCTCCCAAAAGCCGCAATCGCCGATTTCCAAGCCATGACTGACTGATCCAGCCCGTGGGCCATTCTTGTTGCCTCGAATGCGAGTACCGTCTTGGCGGTCCTGAGCCGGCTCTCCCCTGCCTCCCCTATCCCCCGAACCTCCTCCATCGGCAGTAACGTGAAAAGCCCGAGAAAACGCTCCACATCCCGGTCATCGATGTTGATCCAGAACTGGTAGTACTCGTAGGGACTCGTCCTTTCCCCGTCCAGCCAGATCGTTCCGCTTTCGGTCTTCCCCATCTTCTTGCCACCGGCTGTCTCTATGAGAGGGGTGGTGATCCCGTAAGCCTGCTCTCCTTCGAGGCGTCGAATCAGATCGATTCCGGCTACGATGTTGCCCCATTGGTCACTCCCCCCCATCTGGAGCACACACCCGTAATGTTTGAACTGATACCAGAAGTCATAGGCCTGCAGGCACTGATAGTTGAATTCGAGAAAGGAGAGCCCCCTTTCCAGCCCGCGCTTGATCGATTCATAACTGAGCATCCGGTTTACACTGAAATGGACGCCGAAATCACGGAGAAACTCGATGTAGTAGAGCTTTACCAGCCAGTCCGCGTTGTTGAGAAGCAAAGCCCTCCCGCGGGAGAAATCCAGATACCGGGAAAGCTGCAGCTTGAAGGATTCGGCGTTTTGATCGATCACCTCTCTGGTTAGGATCCGCCTCGTTTCTGTCTTGCCGCTCGGGTCTCCCACCAGGCCTGTTCCCCCTCCCACCAGAGCGATCGGCCGGTGTCCCAGCCGCTGCATGTGGACGAGCGACATGATCTGAACCAGGTTTCCCACCTGAAGGCTGGATGCGGTCGGGTCAAAACCGATGTAGCAGGTGACAGGCCTCTCCAAGACCCTCCTCAGAGCCGCATCGTCGGTGGTCTTCTCCACAAATCCGCGTTCAATGAGAACATCAAGGGCATTTGTCAAACCCGCCTACCTCCCCTCTCACTGTCGAACTCACCCGCACCCTGCCTCACCCCGGGAATCGTCCCTTCCGGCCTTCATCGCGCGTACTCGACAGCCCTCGTCTCTCGAATGACCGTGATCTTGATCTGGCCTGGGTAGGTGAGATCCTTCTCTATCCTCTTTGCAATGTCCCGGCTGAGCATTACCGCATCCTCATCGGAGATCCTCTCGTTCTGCACAATCACCCTAAGCTCCCCACCAGCCTGGATGGCATAGCATTTGTCCACTCCAGGGAAGGACTTGGCGATCTTCTCCAGATCGTCGAGGCGTTTGACATAGGTCTCCAGCATCTCTCTCCGAGCCCCGGGTCTTGCACCGGAAAGGGCATCGGCGGCTTGAACGAGAATATCGAGCAGGGTCTCCGGCTTTTCTTCGTCATGATGGGCGGCGATAGCATGAACCACCGTCTTCGACTCGCCGAACTTCTTGGCGATGTCGGCTCCGATCTTCGCGTGGGAGCCCTCAACCTCGTGATCGAGGGCCTTTCCGATATCATGGAGCAACCCCGCCCTCTTTGCCTGTTTCACAGCAACTCCCAGTTCCGAAGCCATGATTCCACAGAGGAACGCCACCTCCAGCGAGTGCTGGTACACGTTTTGGGCATAGCTCGTCCGGTACTTGAGCCGGCCGATCAATTTGATCAATTCCGGGTGAATGCCATGGACTCCCACATCGAAGGTCGCCTGCTCTCCGGCCTCCCTGATAGAGATTTCCATCTCCTGTTCAACCTTCTGAACGATCTCTTCGATTCGAGCCGGGTGAATCCTCCCGTCACTGATCAACCTCTCAAGGGAGATCCTCGCAATCTCCCTCCGGATTGGATTAAAACCGGACAGAATCACCGCCTCCGGAGTATCGTCGATGATCAGATCCACCCCCGTTACGGCCTCCAAGGCCCTGATATTCCTCCCCTCCCGCCCGATGATCCTGCCCTTCATCTCGTCGTTGGGAAGAGTTACAACAGATACGGTCTTTTCAGTCACATAGTCTCCAGAGTAACGCTGAACCGCAAGTCCGATAATCTCCTTTGCCTTCTTGTCCGCGTTCTCTCTGGTTTCGTCTTCGATTCTCTTTATCTCCTTGGCGGCTTCGTGCTTTGCCTCGCTCTCCATCCACTCCATGAGAACCCGTTTGGCCTCCTCCGCAGACATCTGGGCGATCTTTTCCAACTGGGCCCTCTGCCTGTCCAGGAGGTCCCTATATTTCGCCTCCTGTTCCACCACAAGCTTCTCTTGTTGCAAGAGGGCCTTCTCCCTCTTGGCGATTTCAACCTCCTTGAAATCGAGAAGCTCGACCTTCTTTTCCAGGTTGGCCTCCTTCTGCAAGAGCCTCTTCTCAAGAGCCTGCATCTCTCGCCGTTTCTCCTGAGTCTCCCTTTCAAAATCCGCTTTGGCCTGGTACACTCCGTCTTTTGCCTGTAACAGCGCCTCCTTCTTAAGGATCTCGGCCTGCTTGGTCGCTTCTTCGATGATTTTCTCAGCCTGCTGCTCTGCAGAACCGAGCCGGGCCTCGGCCAGCTTCTTTCGGATGAGGAACCCGACAACCAGTCCCACCAGCAGCAATACAGAGGTCAAGAGGATCACGATATCGATGGATATCTTCAATGGGGTCAACACCTCCTTTGGGAAGGGACATATGGAGACCATGGGGGGCGACGAGGGTGGCCCTTTGGGCCAAGGCGGAGTTACGGCGGATAGAAGATCGCTGCTATCGAGAGATATATCCTCCGGAGGGGTCAGCGTACAAAGGCCCACGGATATCTACTCATCGATTCATGACAAACCATGCCTGAAAGCCGACACAACGGAGGGTCCGGCCGGACCCTCCCTCCCGCTGACTGATAGATATCTGCAGAATGGCTCGCCAACAATGCGATCCCCTCTCTATATCCCCAGTACTAAGCATACCGCTTGCTCGTGAGGCTCATCCACCCAGACAACCGCTTCCCGCCGGAACACTCCATGGGTGCAGCTCGTATAGTCCTCCCTGTAGCAGAAAAATGGGCTACATCTGTTTCTCGATCATCTCAATCAGATGCCTTGATCGATTCTCTATTTCTTCCATAGACTTGCGATTCTTATCCCTTTCACGGAACAGGTCGTCTGCCGTGTTGAGGGCAGCCAGAATAATTACATTCAGGGTCGAAACACTCTTTGTCCCCTTTTGAATCTCTTCGATCTTGCTGTTCACATATCGGGCAATGGATTGGATGTAACTCTCCTCAGCATCGGTCCTTATCGTGTAATGGCCGTTAGCAATGGTCACTTCCACTAGCCTTGCCAATGTCTTTCCCCGTGCTCAAAGGTTGAACTTTTCCAGCCGAGATATGAGTCCGTCAACCCTCCCTTTGGCCTGCTTCTTCTGGTTACTGAGGTCTTCGATCCGTTTCATGAGATCGACCACAGTTCTCTCACTCCGTTCGAGCCTAGCCGCGAGCTCGTTTCTCTCTTCTTTCAGCTTGGAGAAACGTTCCACCATCGCCGCGACCGTCTTGCCCAACCTTTCAAATTCACTCTCAACCATAACCCCTTAACTGACTATAAAGTTTGAAAAAAATATTAGATTCTATCCGGTCAAAAGTCAAGCCCCTTCTCCTCGCCCGGTCGACAGCCGCTTCAGCAGGTAGGCCTCGATCAGCTCGTCCAGGTCCCCATCCAGAACCCGGTCGGTATCCCCGATCACGACCTGAGTCCGATGGTCCTTGACCATTCTGTACGGGTGAAGGATGTAGGACCGGATCTGGTGTCCCCAGGCGATCTCGTCCTTGCTGCTGTGGATCTCCTCCATCTTCTGCGCCTTCTCCTGCAGCTCCCTCTCGTACAATCTCGCCCGTAGGATCTTCATAGCCGTAGCCTTGTTCTTGTGCTGAGACCTCTCGTTCTGGCACTGGACCACGATTCCGGTGGGCAGATGGGTGATACGGACGGCCGAATCCGTCTTGTTGACGTGTTGCCCCCCTGCACCGCTCGACCTGAACGTGTCGACTCTCAGATCCTTCTCGTCTATCTCGATGGTGATATCGTCGGAAGCTTCGGGGTAGACAAAAACGGACGCAAAGGAGGTATGCCGCCTTCTTCCCGTATCAAACGGCGAGATCCTCACCAGACGGTGTATCCCCACCTCCGACTTCAACAGCTGGTACGCGTAAGGGCCGGTGACCGTGAAGGTGACGTTCTTTATCCCTGCCTCTTCTCCCGGCAGAATATCGACAATTTCGGTCTTGAAACCCCGTCTTTCCGCCCATCTGAGATAGAGCCGCAGAAGCATCTCGGCCCAATCCTGAGCCTCGGTGCCGCCTGCTCCAGAGTTGATACTGACGATCGCATTGCGGCTCTCTCCCTCCTTGCCGAGCATCCATTGCAGTTCAAAGCCGCGCAGCTTCTTCCTCAGGCCTGTCAGCCGTTCGTCCACTTCTCCGATCGCTTCGCTGTCATCCTCCTCGAGGGCCAGTTCCAGAAGAATCTTGACTTCCTCAAGTTCTTCGGCGAGAGCTTCCCACTCTTCGACCACTTTCAGAAGGGCGGTCCTCTCCTTGTGGACGGCCTGGGCTGCCTCGGCGTCACTCCAGAAGTCGGGACGGGCTATTGTTCTGTCCAGTTCTTGAATCCTCTGTTTCTTCCCCGGGATGTCAAAGATGCCCTCGCAACTCCGAAAGCCGATTCTCAGCTTCCTTCAACAGATCCTCAAGATCGGTCGTCGCCATCTATCAAACCTCCTTCCAAAAGACCTCAACCGGTCGTTCCCGGAAAAACCTTCCTCCTCTCTGAACGGGCTTTCCCACCCGTTCTGAGCCTCCCCCGGGCCGACCTCCCAACTTCCACCCGCCGGCCTGAGACAATGACAACCCTGCCGGCAACGTTCTGCTATGCAACAGGGGGCACCCCGGAAACTCCGCAGTCTTGAACCCAGAGTCGTTTTCGATCGGCCGCTTGTTGTCTTAACAAAGATGCTGTCTGTACCACTCCACGGCCTCGCTGAGTCCCTGATCCAGAGTGTATCTCGGTTCGTAACCGAGCCGCTCTCTCGCCTTGTTGATATCCGCCAGTGAGTGGCGGACATCCCCCGGTCGGGGGGCCTCATGTACAGGGCCGTTCTCCGTCTGGATAAGGCGAGCAATACGGCGATACAACTCGTTGATGGTGACTCTTCTCCCTGCTGCCACGTTGAAGACCTCTCCCGCAACCCCCGGGGCCTGACAGGCCAAGAGATTGGCCCGGACACAGTCCCTGACATAGGTAAAGTCCCTCGACTGTTCCCCGTCTCCGTATATCTTCGCCCTTTGCCCTCCCATTACGGCCCTGAGGAATGCCGGAATCACTGCGGCATAGGCCGAACCCGCATCCTGGCGGCTTCCATACACGTTGAAGTATCGAAGAGCCACGGTCTCCACCCCGTAGAGCCGGTGAAACACCCTGCAGTAATGCTCCTTGACGAGTTTCGAGACGGCATAGGGGGAGCCCGGTGCCGGAGTCATGGTCTCCACCTTTGGGAGCACTTCTGAATCACCGTATACCGAGGAAGAGCTCGCACACACGAATCGCTCGACACCTGCCTCTTTCGAGGCCCAGAGCATGTTCAAGGTACCGGTCACGTTACTCCTGTTGGTCGCCAGAGGATTCTCCACCGAACGAGGCACGGAACAGAGGGCTGCCTGGTGCAAGACAAACTGTACCCCACGAACTGCCTTCCTGCACGTTTCCACATCCTCTACACTCCCCTCTATCAACTCGATCCGGTCGAGCCACTCCTCGATGTTCTCCCTTTTCCCTGTGGAAAAATCGTCAAGAACCCTCACCTCTTCTTTGCGGCCCACCAGTTCCTCCACAAGGTGAGACCCGATAAACCCCGCCCCTCCGGTGACTAGGTAAAGCGCCATCTCCTCGCCCTCTGCTCAACAGCAAGAGTCCCCTTGAGAACATCCACAGGCCGGCCGACAAAGCTCAAGGGATAACTGTCCAACTCGAAAGTCCCTTACAACCCCCTCAAAATCGATGCCATCACCTCTCCCACATCGGCGGGATTTTCAACGACCCTGATCCCCGCCCTTGCCAGGGTCTCCATCTTCTCTCCGGCTGTTCCTCTCCCCCCGCTGATGATCGCACCTGCATGCCCCATCCGTCTCCCAGGCGGTGCGGTTTTTCCGGCAATAAAGGCCACCACAGGCTTTCCCATCTTTTTCCTGACAAAATCAGCAGCCTCTTCCTCAGCCGTCCCACCTATCTCCCCGATAAGGACGACTCCATCGGTCTCATCGTCGGAGGCGAACATCTCCAGGAGGTCGGTGAAGGAGAGGCCGACGATCGGATCCCCCCCTATGCCCACACAGGTCGACTGACCGATCTTTCTCTTTGTCAGCTGGTAGACAACCTCATAGGTGAGGGTGCCGCTTCGCGATACGACCCCGACCCTGCCTTCCCTGTGGATATATCCGGCCATGAGCCCCACCTTGGATTTGCCGGGAGAGATTATCCCAGGCGTGTTGGGTCCAATGAGTCTCACCCCTCTTCTGTCAAGATAGCTGCGGACAGTGACCATATCAAGGGCAGGAATACCCTCTGTGAAGCAGACAATCAGGGGAATCCCGCTTTCTCCAGCCTCGAGCACAGCATCAGCCGCAAAGGCCGGAGGGACGAAGACGGCCGAGACATCAGGCTCTGTCTCCTCGACTGCCCGGGCTACCGTATCGAAAACCGGAATCCCGTCGATCTTCAGCCCGCCCTTGCCAGGCGTTACTCCTGAAACTACCTCCGTCCCGTATTCCACCATCCGGCGAGTATGGAACATCCCCTCCCTGCCGGTGATTCCTTGAACCAGTACGCGGGTACTGCTGTCGATGAGAATACTCAAGGCCACATTCTCCTTCTGGAGGCTCTCGGTGAAACTCGAAGCCCGCAACTCCACGCAGGCCTTCAAGTGCAGGATACGACACGGCGGGTTCCGAGACCAGGCGCCGGCTCCGCCCGAGTCCCTCTAATCCAATCCCCACCGCGGGCGAGACTATGAGCCGCCGTGGACCGACCCCCTTAGAGAGGCCATTACTTTCTCGGCGGCATCATTCATATCCATCGCTGTGATAAGGTTGAGCCCTGACTCTCCTAGAATCCTCCGCCCCTCTTCCACATTGGTCCCTTCCAGCCGAACAACAACGGGGAGGTCTATCGCGACCTCTTCGGCCGCCTTAACAAGGCCCCTGGCCAGGACGTCGCATCTCAGAATTCCCCCGAATATGTTTATGAGAACAGCCTCGACATTGGGATCTGAGAGGATAATCCTGAGGCCCTCTTTGACCATCTCGGCCGTCGCTCCCCCGCCGACGTCCAAGAAATTGGCGGGTTCTCCTCCAACAAGCTTGATCATGTCCATCGTCGCCATGGCCAGGCCGGCGCCATTGACCATGCAGCCCACGTTTCCATCCAGCTTGATATAGTTGAGGTTGAATTTGGATGCCTCCACTTCGAGCGGCTCTTCCTCACCCGTGTCCCGGAACTCCTTGGCCTCTGGGTGGCGGAAAAGGGCATTGTCATCAAAGTTGATCTTCCCGTCCAGAGCAACAGGCTCGTCTTCCTGCGTTATAACCAGTGGATTGATTTCAGCTAGGGAACAATCCAACTCATTAAACACCCTGTACAGCCCGGATATGACGGATGCCGTCTTTCTTACCAGATTCAAGGGAAGATTCAGCCTCAAGGCGAGACGAAAAGCCTGAAAAGGCCTGAGGCCGATGGTAGGATCGACCCGCTCCGTCACTATCTTTTCCGGTGTCTCACGGGCGGTCTTCTCGATCTCGACGCCACCAACCTCAGAGCCCATCAGCACAACACATCGAGCGCTTCTGTCGACCGTCACGGCCAGGTAGATTTCCGAACGGATCTTCACGCCCTCCTCAACGAGAACCTTTCGCACCGTCTTTCCCCGGGGGCCAGTCTGGGGGGTTACCAGTCTCATGCCGAGCATCTCACCCGCGGCCTCTTCAGCCTCTTTCGGGGTGCCGACAATCCGGACACCACCCCCCTTGCCGCGCCCGCCTGCATGGATCTGGGCCTTTACGACGATCCTATCTCCGCCCAGAGACGTAGCGATCTGGCGAGCCTTTCCTGGAGATTCCGCCATATCTCCTGCCGGCACCGGTATCCCGAAATTCCTAAAAATAGCCTTGGCCTGGTATTCGTGTATCTTCACCGATGATTCACCTCGAATAGTCCGAGAAGAGTAAGAAACCCTCTCCTTATTTATCCCACAAATAAAAAAACGGGGCAAGAAACCGGCCCCAAAAACCATCAACCCTCTCTGAGTGTCAGCGGATCGTGCCCTGGTAATGGGCCGTAAGCTGTTTCTTTCTGACCTCTGGATTGGAATAGTCTGGCAGCAGCATCGGTGAAATCTGGCCGGTCTCGATCCCGGCCTCCTCGATTTCCTTGTGGTGACGCTTCACATGATCCAGGGTGAGGGGAGCGTCCTCGGCCTTCTCCCTTGCATAGACAGCCGCATTCTTCCCCGCAATCCTTCCGAAGACCGTCACATCGAGCAGGGAATTCCCCATGAGTCGATTCTCCCCGTGAACCCCCCCACTCACCTCTCCGCTCACGTAGAGTCCCGGAACCGTGGTCTCGCACTCAGCCGTGATCTCGAGTCCTCCATTCTGGTAGTGAAGGGTGGGGTAGACCAGCATCGGCTCCTTTGAGATGTCTATCCCATAGCGCTTGAAGAGGATATGCTTTCCAGGGAACTCCTTCTCCACGGTTCCCGCCCCCCTGAGAATGTCGATCATAGGTGAATCGAGCCAGACACCGAACTTGCCCGTCGGTGTGGGCACACCCTTGCCCACCTCCGTACACTCGCGGATGAAACAGGCAGACTCCACGTCGCGGGGTTCCCTCTCGTAGACGAACTGCTCTCCGTCGATGTTGAGTATGTTGGCCCCGGCCCCCCGAAACTTCTCGGTGATGAGAAGCCCCTCGGCCTGCTCGGGAAAGACCGCACCGGTGGGATGGTACTGGACGGTGTGGAGAAAGCAGACCTTCACACCGACCCTGTAACCCAGAATCAGACCGTCTCCGGTCGCCCCGTAATGGTTGGTCGTCATAAACCCCTGAATGTGGAGGCGTCCAGATCCACCTGTGGCTATGACCACGGCCTTGGCTTTCACGACAAGATACTCCTCGGTCTCCAGATTATACAGAAGAGCCCCTGCACAGTGGCCGCGTTCGTTCAGGATCAACTCAACAGCCGGAACGAACTCGAGCACGGTAATGTCCTCTGCCCGGTTCCTCGCCTCATCCCTGAGAGTCCGCATAATCTCTGCCCCTGTGATATCGGCTGCATAGTGCATCCGCTTTCGGCAGGTTCCTCCCCCATGAAGCGTCTTCAGCCGGCCGTCCTCGAATTTTGAGAACATGCACCCCAAATCCTCGAGCCAGCCGAGAACACGGGGCGCCTCCATGACGAGGGTCCTGACCAGTTCCGGAACATTCTTGAAATGGCCGCCGCCCATTATGTCGAGATAGTGAAAGTAGGGTGAATCCTTGGTCCCTTTGGAGGCAGCCTGAATTCCACCCTCAGCCATCATGGTGTTGGCGTCACCATGGCGGAGCTTGGTGGCGAGTATTACCTTGGCACCTTGCTCCTGAGCGACCAGGGCCGCAGAAGTCCCGGCTCCTCCCCCTCCGAGAATCAAAACGTCTGTCTCGTAGTCGATCCGTGAAAGATCTACCTTGTCCGGATCGATCCGGCTCCTGCTCTCAAGAAGATCGGCGATTTCGGGAGAGATGGCATAACCCTTGTTGGGTCCCACCCGGATCTCCCTTCGAGCTCCTTCAACAAAATCAGGGTGGTACTTCCTGAGCCGTTCCTCCCTCTCCGCCAGGGAGAGCATGGGGTACTCCTCTCCCCTCCTCTTCCGCTCCACCCGGGCCATACGGGTGGCTTCCACCCTCTTTATGAGTCTCTTGAGTTCCTCGGTGTAGGACATGGTGAATCCTCCGCTATTACCTGTACGGCCGTCTCAGAGACGGGAAGTGTCTTTCGGAGTCCACATTTCATCGGCCTCCTCGGGCTCAATCTCCCTTTCCGTATAGAGCTTCTTGAGTCTCTCTTCATCGGTCTCCATGAGCTCCGTCATCATCGAGTCGTAGCGGCCCTTTGTTATCTCCTCAATCACTGCCTGGAGATGTTCGGCCTTGGGGGTCATATACTTTCCGTAGAGCCGTCTGGCAAGAATCGCAATGTTGTACTGACAGATCTCGGCAGGACAACGAGAGGTACAGAGGCCGCACATGACGCAGCTGAAGGACAATTCGGCGACTCTCTCAATGTCGCCACGCATCGCCGCCGCCATGTAATCCATCACCTGAATGTCCATGGGGCAGGACTTCGTGCACACGTTGCACTGGAGGCACCGTAATGTCTCCGGATACAACTTGACCAGGGTTTCCAGGGTCGGAGTGAGTTTCTCCAGGTCATAGGTCTTCTTGACAGCCGGAAAGAAAGGAATCTGGGTAATGTACATGTTGGGTTGAACCACGGTCTGGCAGGCAAGACCCACCTCGATCTTGTAGCTCTCGGGAAACCTGTATACCGTCGCACAGGCACCGCAGATGCCTCCTCGGCATCCGCATCCCCGGATCCACTGATATCCCGCATACTCCATCGCCTTCTGGATGGTCAGAGACGCGGGGACGTCGTACCTCTTGCCCATGACGAAGATGGGAACCATCTCGGAATGACCTGATCTCTCATTCTCTTTCTTCCCCGATTCCATCAATCTCCTCCAGAGTTCTTGTTCACCATAGAGACCACATCGCGCCAACATGCAGACCTGGTCTCAGTCCTTGGCACCGGTCTCGACCTGAAGCTCATCCTCCCTGAAAGTGGCTACAGGTGGGGTCTCCTCAGGGTCACGACCGGGAAGATAGTCGAACAGGGACTGCACGCCCTGGGCTACGGTCCTAAAAAGGGTCATTACAGGCAACCCGCTGGGGCACGCGCTGTCACACAGCCCACAGCCGATACAGGATGTGGCCATGTGAGCCAACCTGGTCAGATGAAAGATGAGCGTGTCAGTGGGCATCTGGATGCCCCCCTTCCGGTCTGCCCATCGGACGAACTGGTTTGATTGGTGCTCAAAAGTCGGCGTCCGGAACACGCATTCCTTGCAGTAACAGATCGGGCAGGCAACCATGCAGTTGTGGCACCGGACACACGTGGAAAAAGTACTCATCAGAGCCTGAAGATCGGTGGTTTGCTGCCTGAACCTACCGAACACCTCGTCCCTCTTCCTGATCCGCTCCTCCTTCAACTGGGAGATCACCTGCCCCCTTTCACTCGACTCCTCGGAGGAGAGACCGATAATGCCTCTCTCCTCAAACTCCCCTACCACCCGCTCGCCGACGATCACCTCGATCTCCCTGCTCGGGTCATGGCCAAAAAACCCGAAAGTGATGTCGGCATTTACAGGGACAGGGTTCTCGCAAATCCGACAGGCAAGGCGAAGGGCTATCCCTTCCTCTTCCTGCCCGTCAAGCCGGCCGGTCTTGACCCCCCTGACCATGCCTTCCCACAGAGAGTCACCAGCCCCCTTCTCCCCGGCCACCCTGGCGTAATCCTCGACCTCATAGGTTCCCGGACAATCCACCCCGATGGTGACCAGATGGTCGAGTTTCACCTGAAGGAACTTGGTGAGTTCGACAGCGGCACGCAGTTCGCACGGTTTCAGTACCGCTCCGATCCGCTCGCCGGGGTCGCCCACCGTCAGACCGGAAAGGATCCTTGCTGATTGGACAGGCATGGTCGGTGCCACAGGGTGAACATCGTCGAGCATCGCCGGGTCTCTGATGAGGGTCTGGACGAATCCCGCCCCGGACGGAAGCGCCTTTGGAACGAGAATCATTCCGACCATTCTCGTTTCAAGGAGACGCCGCAAGAAACCTCTCAGGGCGGCCAAGGGGTCGCCGTTTTCAACGCTCAGGATTGCAGCCTTCATGGATTCTCCTCGTGCATTACAGGGCCCACATCTTCTTGATCGGGTTGGGTCCTTTCTGTTTCAGTTCCTCAACCATCTGTGTCACGGTATCGGCAAAGAGCTTCCCCTCGCTTGCACTGATCCAGCGAAGCCAGATCCGTTCGGGATCGTATCCGAGTTGAGACAGAATGTTCTTAAGAATCGCCACTCTCCTCCTTGCCTTGTAATTCCCCGTCTGATAATGGCAATCGCCGGGGTGGCATCCCCCGATCAAGACTCCGTCAGCTCCATCAATAAGGGCCTTCAGCACATAGATGGTATCCACTGCGCCGGAACACATGAGATGGATAATTCTAATATTCGGGGGGTACTGCTGCCGGGTCGTCCCTGCCAGGTCGGCCCCTGTATAGGTACACCAGTGGCAGAGAAAAGCCACGATTCGCGGTTCAAACTCGCTCATGGGCAAATCCTCCGGGTTTTTCCGTCCTCATCTCTCAGCGGGGATCTTCCGGTATCCGTCCTCCAGCCAAGACCATCCGGGCTCGTCTGTCTCACCGGTTGCAAACCGAAGAGCCTCTCTCACTCTATTGCCGCGTCGAGTGTCGCAAGGACTCCAACCTTCTCGTAGTTCAACTGCTGGGAGGCTCCGTTGCGACAGGCAACAACGCAATTCCCGCATCCCTGGCACAGATCTTCAAGGACCCGGGCTTTCCAGGTCTCCTCATCCAAAACCCTTGCCCCATAGGGGCAGGTAGTGATACAAAGGCCGCACCCCGAACAGAGCCGCTCAATCACGTAGGCTGGATAGGGCTTGTATTCCACCCTCCTGTTTGCCAAAAGGACCGCTGCCCGCATGGCAGCCCCCCTGCCCTGAACGATTGAGTCCTCGATCGAACAGGGGGCAAGGCACAGGCCACAGAAAAACTTCCCACGGTCCACCGAGTCGAGGGGAGCGCTCTTCGAGTTGACCTCTTTGAAGAAACCGTCGGCATCGAGCTCGACGCCGACCTTTTCGGCAAGTCTACGATTGTCATTTGCCTCGATTCCCACACTCAGAACCAGAAGGTCGATCTCGAGGCGGATCTGCTCGCCTGCGACAGGATCGTCGAATCGAATCTCCAAGGCATCATCAACACAGGCCACCCGGGGCTTGTTGTCCGGCTCATATCGGACAAAGATCACCCCCTGGTTTCTTGCCTCCTCATAAGAGGTCTCGTAAAAGCCGTACGTCCTCACATCGCGATAGAGGACGACAACCAAGAGGTCTGGGTTCATCCGCTTCAGCTTCAAGGCATTCTTGACGGCCTGGCCACAGCAGATCCGGCTGCAGTAGGGATGTTGCTCGTCCCGGGAGCCGACACACTGAATCATCGCCACCGCCCTGAGCCCTTCCAATCTCCTGTCACCCTCGTGGACCATCCTCTCCAGTTCCCTCTGGGTGAACACCCTGGGGTCTTCCCCGTAGAGATACTCCCTGGGTCTCATCTCATGAGCGCCCGTGGCAAGGATAATCGCCCCATGACGGGCCTCTCTTGCCTCTCCATCCACAGAAAAACGGGTTCGGAAGTCACCCCAACTCCCGTCCAGTGATTCAAGTTCAGCTCCCTTCCACACTTCGATGCGGGGATGGGCCTCCACACGCGCTATGAGTTCCTCGAGAGAAGACTGAGAATCCGACCCCTGGAGTGTATAGTAGGAAAACCGCCCATTGCCCCCAAGGGATTCCTCCTTCTCGGCAAGGGTGACCTCGATCCCCTGCTCGGCAAGGCCGAGGGCGGCTGCGAGCCCGGCAAGTCCTCCCCCAACCACCAGGACTCTCCGAACGACCTCTTTTCCCGCCCGCCTTACGGGCCTAACCCATCGCGCCCTGGCCACGGCACTCCGTACCAGCACCTTCGCCTTCTCGGTAGCCAGAGGGGGGTCATTCGAATGGACCGAGGCACACTGCTCGTCAATATTTGCATACTCAAAGACCTCGGGACTGAATCCAGCCTCCCGGGCCATCTTCTCCGCCGCTCTTCGCAGTTTCATGAGGGAGCCGCCCGCGATCACCACCCGGTTGATCCCCTTCTCCCCGATGCGCCCCCTGATCTCACGGAGCCCCTCACTCTCACAGGCAAGGCCAATCTCTTCCACATGGACCACATCCCGCTCCGCCCGCACGGCCTTGCCGATTTCTGCAAGGGAAAGGACCCCCCTTCCGCTGTCACACAGAAAGACCCCTATCTTGGGAACGATCTGGTCGGAGTCACCAAGGCCCGGATATTCGACCTCATCGGCTATCTGCCCTCCCGCCCCTTTGACAAGGCACGCCAGACCGGCAGCCGCACTCGACCCTTCCATCACGGCCTGGGGGATATCCCCGGGTGATCGAAAGGCACCGGCCACAAAGACACCCGGCCTCGACGTAGCGGTCGGGCTGAATTCCTGCGTCTTGCAGAAGCCCATCTCGTTGAGGGCGACCCCCAGGCGCTCCGCTATTTGGCGAGCCCCTTCCGGCGGAGTAACTCCCACGGAAAGAACCACCATACCAAACTCTTCCTCCCTCAGGGACCCGTCCTCAAGACCGTAGGTGATCAGAAGATTCTTGCTCTTCTGGAGCTCACGAATAGCCGAGACAGCGCTCCTCTGGTATCTGATCCCGGATCGTTCCCTCGCCCCCTCATAGTAGCGTTCATAATCCTTGCCCATGGGGCGGATATCCATATAGAAGACCGTGATCTCCAGGCCGGGGTCCCGGTCTTTGGAGATCATGGCCTGCTTTGTGGCGTACATGCAGCAGATGGTGGAGCAGTGGGGCTGGCCGCAGGAGGGGTCCCGTGATCCCACGCACTGGATGAAGGCGATCCTCTTGGGCTTTTCTCCGTCAGATATCCTTTTTGGAACCCCCTGGGTGGGACCAGAGAGACTGAGCATTCTCTCATACTGGATGCTCGTCAGCACGTTGGCATATCTGCCGAATCCATATTCACCCTTGACCTCCGCCCTGAAGGGTTCAAAACCAGGGGCCAGGATCACACCGGCCACGCGCAGACTCCTTTGAACCGGTTTCTCATCGAGACAGATGGCCCCGACGGTGCAGACCTTGGTGCACTCTCCACACCTGGTACAATTAAGGGGATCGATCACATAGGACCGCGGAACGGCCTGGGGGAAAGGGAGATAGATGGCTTTTCTCTTTTCAAGTCCCCCACCGAATTCGGAGGGAACCTCTACAGGACAGACCTCCATACACCGACCGCAGCGGGTACACTTCGCCCCGTCGACAAAACGAGGCCTCTCGGTGATCGATACCTCAAAGCTCCCGGCCTCTCCCTGGATGGCCTCAAGATCGCAGTTTGTAAGAACCTCGATATTCTCGTGGAGGTCGATCTCGTAGATAGGGCAATACGCGGGAGGCGTGGGGGACATGAAACAGACACCGCAGGAGTTGGTCGGGAACGTCCGGTCGAGGAGAGGAAAGTACCCGCCGATGGCCGGCCGTTTTTCGAGAAGAGCTACACGGTAGCCACCCTCGGCCAGGACCAGTGCCGACTGCATTCCGGCAATCCCTCCCCCGACAACCAGAGCGTCCATTTCCCCGCTTGTTTCCATAGCACGGCCTTCCTCTAGGCTAGATGAGCTTCAGCTTTCGTAACAGTCGGGTTGAATCGACAACATGCTTGCTCCACCACCTCTTCTGGCCTTCAAGACCCATGGCAAGGCCCATCAGCTCAGTGAAATAGTAAACCGGGAGCCCCTCCGCCTCCGATTTCTGCCTCATCTCCAGATTGGCCTGACACAGTCCACAGGAGCAGGCAAGACAATCCGCTCCAGCCTCCCGGGCCATCTCTATGATACGAGTGACCATTTCTGCGACTCTCTCACCGTGGGTCAGAGCCAGATCCGCACCGCAACACTCGGTCTTGTAAGACCACTCCACAGGAGTGGCCCCCAGGACTTCCACTATGCGATCTATGTACATGGGGTTTTCCGGATCGTCAAGATGAGTGATCTTCGGGTTCCGTACCAGGGCGCAGCCGTAATAGGCGGCAACCCTCAGCCCGGTAAGGGGCCTTACCACCTTCTGCCTGACCCTGTCCAGACCTATCCGGTTTACCACCACATCGATGAGGGCGAGTATGTCTGTCGACTCCTCGTATCTAAAGCCCACCAGTTCTTCGATCTGCCGGGCCAGCTCCCCTCCTGTTTTCAAGACTGCTTCTGCTTTCTTCAGATTGTTGAAGCAGCCCGCGCAAGGGACAACCAGGGGAAGTTCCCTCTCCTGAGTCTTTGCGATGTTCCTCGCCGGCAAGGCGAGGGAGAGGAGGCGGCTGAGGGTGTGAGCGGCCGCAGCACCACAACAGTTCCAATCCTCGATCTCCAGCAGTTCCACTCCCAGGGCTCGCAGGACGGCCTCGGTCGACATGCCGTACTCAGCCGCAGTGGAATGGCTCGTACAGCCTGGATAATAGGACAATTGCAATGTGAACCCCCATTTCAGTTTAGTGCCAAATTATCGGTACGCACTGGTTTCTGAGAAGGCTCCCGTCAGGCATCGTGGTCGTGGTTCGTGTTCGTGGTTCGTGTTCGTGGTTCGTGTCCGTGTTCGTGGTTCGTGTTCGTGTTCGTGTTCGTGGTCCGTGGTCGTGGTGCGTGTCCGTGGTCCTGGTCCGTGGTCGTGGTCCGTGGGGACCGACAACCGACAAATGTGCTGGAGCCAATCTTCATGATCAAATCTTCAGGGGCTTATAGGTTTTCTCAAAAATACTCCGGATTTCTCTGACTCCCCGAATGCGGGAAGGAAGCAGGGGGATCTTCCCCTTTAGAAAAAGCCTTAGTCCTGGGCCGAGATCGGTCATGAAATCGTGGCTTCTTAGCTTGTAAAAAGCCAGCATGGTGGCCTCGTGGACCCGCCCCAGCCGGCGGATCGAATCGACAAACTCCTGGTGGAGGAGGACCACGTTCCTGTCCGCCACAAAGCCGCCCTCAATGGCCATCTGCCTGAGAGTATCCATGATAATCCCCATGTCGATCTCGTTGGGGCATCGGGTCCCGCAGGTCCAACACGACACGCACAACCAGAGGGCGTGACTCTTCAACACCCTCTCCTTCCGCCCATACTGGACCAGACGGATCAAACGGTTCGGAGTGTAATCCATATACCGCGCAGTAGGACAACCCACCGAACACTTCAAGCACTGGTAGCAGAGCTGCAGATTCTGGCCGCTCCGCTCCTGAACCTCTCTGGCAAAGGATTGATCGATCTCCATCCTTCCCTGCTCCTTCGGGTCTGTTCAGCCGGCAAATGTCTCGATCATCCCCCCAACCTGAACAGACGTCGAATTCTTGAGTTCACAGGCGTTGTTCGGGCACGAGGCGACACAGGCACCGCATCCCTGACAAAGGGCCTCATGAACCATTGCGATCCTGCGATAGGAATCGATCTCCCTGGCCTCATAGGGACAGACCTCGACACAGATACCGCACCCGCTGCACACGTTTTCGTCAACAGAGGCAACCAGGGGATCTTGAACCAGCTTCTCCGCTGAAAGAAGGGCCTGGATCTTGCCTGCAGTCGCGCCGGCTTGAGCAACACTGTCTGTAATATCCTTGGGACCCTGTCCACAACCCGCCAGGTAGATGCCCCGTGTGGAGCTCTCCACGGGATAGAGCTTGATGTGAGCTTCCGTCAGGAACCCGTACTTGTCGGTGGTTGCCCTCAGGCTGGCGGCCAGATCCCTCACCCCACGGCTCGGAACCATGGCGGTGGCCAGAACCACCATATCCACCGTTAGTTCGATCTTCCGGTTGGACAGGGTGTCGGTCCCCCAGACCCTGATCTTCTCTCCATCCTGGAAGACCCGGGCGACTCTCCCCCGCAGGTATAGCGGCTTCTCCTGCTCTACCGTTTCCTGGAAAAACTCCTCATACCCCTTGCTGTCGGTCCGGATGTCCATGTAGAAGACGTAAGCCTGGCCGTCTTTGACCTTCCTCTTGTAGAGCATGGCGTGCTTGGCAGTATACATGCAACAGACTCGGGAGCAATACGGCATATACCGCTCCGGGTCTCTCGAGGCAACACATTTGATAAATACAACCTCCCTGGGGATCTTTCCGTCAGACGGCCTCCGGATCTGGCCGCCAGTAGGGCCATCCGGGCTGAGCATCCGTTCGAAGGCAAGGCCGTCAATCACATCGGGGATCCTCCCGTAACCGTATTCCCCGATCTCTGCCAGGGGGAACAGATCATAACCTGTGGCCATCACGATGGCCCCCACGTCTTCTTCGATGAATAGGGGCTCCTGGTCAAATCTGATCGCTTTGTCGGGACAGATCTCGGCACATGCCCGGCATGTAGCGTCCTGGAAGTGTAGACACGCCTCCCCATCGATGACCGGCTTGTGAGGGACCCCCCTCTCCCCCCAAAAATATACGGCCTTCCGGCTGGCCAGTCCCCTATCAAACAGAGATGGAACCTCAACCGGGCATACCTCCAGACACCGGCCACAGCCCGAACATCTCTCCAGATCCACGTACCGGGGGTTCCTCCGAATCCTTACATGGAAATTCCCAACGTAGCCCTTGGTTTCTTCGATTTCTGCGTAGGTTTCCAGACGGATAAGGGGATTCTTCTCGATATCTTTCAACCTCACCGCGAGGATACTCGTGGCATCTTCCAGATGTGGAAAAGTCTCGGCAAGCTGCAACATGCGCCCGCCGGCAGAGGGAAGGCGGTCCACAAGCACTACACGGTATCCCCCCTCGGCCAGGTCGAGGGCTGCCGTGATTCCCGTGATCCCCCCGCCAACCACCAAAACCCTTTTGTTGACCGGTACCCGGATCGCCTCCAGGTCCAGGTTTCCCCTCACCTTTTGGAGAACCGCGGCGATGATCTGCTCTGCCTTCTCTGTTGCCTTCTCTTTCTCCTTTTGATGCACCCAGCTGCATTGCTCCCGGATATTGGCAATCTCACACTGATAGGGATTGAGCCCCTCGGACTGAACGGCTTTTCGGAAGGTGTTCTCATGCATGTTCGGCGAACAACACGCCACAATCACTCCATCAAGCCCCTGCTCTCGGATGGCATCTCTGATCAACTGTTGGCCGGGATCCGAGCACATGTAGATATAGTCCGTACTGTGGACCACGTCCTTCTCCATTCCCATCCGGTGGGCCACCTTTTTGACGTCGACCGTACCGGCGATATTGACGCCACAGTGGCAGACAAAAACGCCCAGCCTTTTCATACTTTGGTTCTACCTGTCAGTCTTCCACAGCCTCGGACCAGGGCAACAATCGCAAGCATCGGCAGGCTCGACGAGCCCTCCCCCCGCATGGCTCGATTCCATGTCCTCGCCCTCGATCTCGTGTCTCCGGTATCGTAACTCACACGTCCAGCCGAGAACCTCTAACCATCAGACCCTGGTGACACCCTGTTTCCACCTCTCGACAGGAGGGCCTGAACCTTACTGGCAGCGGCACTCCCCTGCGCCACTGTGTCGGCAATATCCTTGGGACCCACGTTGCAACCAGCGAGATAGATCCCCGGGGTACCCGTCTCCACCGGGTGGAGCTTCCAGTTCGTCTCCGTGAAAAATCCGTTGCCGTCTATCTCCAGGTGGAGCTTCCGAGCCAGTTCCCGCGAACCCTCGCTTGGAATTATGGCCGTAGCCAGGACTACCATGTCAGCGGCGATCTCCACCTTCCTTCCTGTCAGGGTATCCACCCCCCAGACCATGATCCGGTCTCCGTCCTGAAAGAGCCTGGAAACCCGTCCCCTCAGGTAACAGATCCCCTCCTCCTCCACAGCCTGCTGGACGAACTCCTCATACCCCTTTCCTGTGGAACGGATGTCCATGTAGAATATATAGGCCCTTCCATCAGGGACTTTGTGTTTATACAGCCTGGCGTGTTTGGCCGTATACATGCAGCAGACCCTCGAGCAGTAGGCCATGTACCTTTCAGGATCCCTTGAAGCAGTACACTGGATGAAGACAAGTTCCTTTGGAGTCCGTCCGTCCGAAGGACGCCTGATTTCGCCAGTTGTCGGGCCGGAAGCCGACAGCAGCCTCTCGAAGGCAAGCCCGTCGATGACATCGGGAATCTCTCCGGAACCATACTCCCCAATCCCCCTCAGCGGATAGAGATCGAATCCAGTGGCCACAATGATGGCCCCCACCTCTTCCGTGAAAAAGGCCTCCTTCTGTTCGTAGTCGATCGCATGGGCGGGGCAGACCTTCTCGCAGACCCTGCACTTGCCTTCCGTAAGATACCGGCAGGCTTCAGGATCGATGACCGGTTTGTTGGGAACCGCCTGGGGAGAGAGGGTGTAGATGGCTTTTCCAAGCCCTATCCCTCGGTCAAATGCCGAAGGAACCTTTTTCGGGCACTTCTCCTGGCAGAGGCCACAGCCCGTACACTTCTCCCAATCCACGTAGGCTATCTTCCGCCTGAGGGTCACCGTGAAATGCCCGATCCCACCCTCGACTTTTTCGATCTCGCAATACGTCCTGAGCCTTATGTTGGGATGCTGGCCGGTCTCGACCGTCTTTGGAGTAAGTGTGCACTGGGCGCAGTCCAGAGTGGGAAATGTCTCTGAGAGCTGGAGCATCCGCCCGCCTATCGAGGGAAGCCGATCGACCAGCACGGTCTCGTAACCGGCATTGCCGAGATCAATGGCGGCCGTCATACCCGCGATACCCCCACCGATGATCATCACCCGGGCAATGAACGGCGCGCCTGGGCGGGATCCTCCTTCTCTTCCCAATTCCTCTGATGAGGCATTAAGCGTCTGCACTTTTCCGTACCCTCACGGCTACGTGTCGGCCTACCCTGCTCTATCACAGGCCTGTCCAATCCTACAGAATCCCTCTTCCCTCAAGAAGGGGCACGGGATCCACATCGTTTCTCCCAAAATCCAGGGTCTCCACCGGAAGACCGAGGGAGAGGCCCATGAGCTGGGAAAAGTAGAGGACCGGAAGTCCGGGAAAGTCCGGGTATTTCTCTTTCATCTCCCTCTGCTTCGTATCGAGGTTGAATTGACAGAGAGGGCACGTGGTGGTCACGGCTTCAGCCCCGTTCTTGAGTGCAGAAGAGAGGATCGCATGGCCGCACTCGGTGGCCACCTCGGGCGCCCCAACCGCTTGAAAAGAACCGCAGCACTCGATCTTGTAGGGAAAATCAACGGCCTTACATCCAATACTCTCGACGAGATTCTCGAAGATCGAGGGATTCTCCTTGTCGTCGAATCTCATCTCCTCGGAAGGGCGGAGGAGCATACAACCGTAGAAGGGAGCAACTCTCAGCCCCTTGAGATCCCGTTCCACCTTCTTCTTTACATTTTCAAAGCCGATTTCATCCCTCAGGATCTCGAGGTAGTGGACTAGATGAAATCCCTCACGGTATTCCATCTCGATAAAATCAAAGATCTTCTCCCGTTTTTCTGGGTCTGACTCCAGGAGATGAAGGGTCCGTCTCAGAACATTGAAGCAGACAGAACAAAGGGTGGTCAGATTCTCTCCTTCCTTCATAGCATTGGCCAGTATACGAGAGGGAGGAAGCAGAGCCATGATATTGTCCGTCGCAAGGGGAAAGGCAGCTCCGCAGCACGTCCAGTTTGAGAGTTCGTGGAGTTCAAAACCAACGACCCTGGCTGCTTCACGGGCAGCCCTGTCGAGATTCTTGGCCTTCGTGTAAAGGGTACAACCGGGAAAGTAGAGATAGTCCATCAAAGCCACCATTACGTTTGTCAGTTGTCACGATCCACGAGCAACGGCCCCCAGACACCATCCGCTCAGAGTGCCCTTGTCCAACTCACGGGGACCTTCTCGAATGCGACGCCGACTTAGGACAAGAATTTCCGGAACCCACTGATGAAGGCAATCTGGGGGGTACGGTCGATCTCTTCCTCGGTCAGGTCACCCATACTGAGATGATCGAGGCGCTCCTTCTTCCGCAGGACCACGGTCCTGAGGGCCTCCATGATCCTGGCTATGTCCAAACCCTTCGGGCATCTCGAGGTGCACTGGAGACAGGAAGCACAGATCCAGAAGGTGTTCGAAGCCAGAACCTCTGAATCCAGCCCCAAGAGGGTATACCTAATCACCTGGTGGGGACCGAGGTCCATGGCAAAGGAGACAGGACAACCGGCCGTGCAGTTCCCGCACTGGTAACAGGCAAAAAGGTTCTGACCGCTGATAGCTTCAACCGTCTGGGCGAGATCATCATGAACCGTCCCTCGAGATATCTCGATCTTCATCGTCACCCCTCGCGCTCTGTCGTACGAACCGCGGCACCGCTCAAATATACCACCCACCTGAGACAAATCTCAACAGCAGAAATCCGAGTGGTAGGTAAGTGTCCGATAATTAAGAGCTAATTTTTGAGCAAACGTTTCCGCAAATCAGGCCCCAGGGCTCTTCTCGTCCCTGACCCATCAGCGAACGGAGATGGCGAGGAGTCACGGGGAATTTCACGGCCTCTCGCGGCCCGGCAAGGCCGCAGGGAGCTACCTCTCGTACCTCTTCATCCCCTCTTGGTAGAGGTCGTTGCCCCGAATATCATTGACGAGGATGACCGGGAAATCCTCCACCTCCAGCCGCCTCACGGCCTCAGGCCCCAGATCCTCGTAGGCGATGACCTCCGCCTTCTTGATGCACTTGGAGAGCAGGGCCCCTGCGCCCCCCACGGCGGCCATATAGACACAGTGGTAACGCACCATTGCCTCGATCACTTCTTTGGAGCGGATTCCCTTGCCTATCATGCCCTTGAGCCCCCGCTCCATGAGGCGAGGGCTGTAGTCGTCCATCCGGTAACTCGTTGTGGGACCTGCCGCTCCAACCACGCGCCCTGGTCTGGCGGGACTCGGCCCGACATAGTAGATAACCTGTCCGCGAATGTCAAAGGGAAGCCCCTCCCCCCGGTCCAGTAGATCGATCATCCTCTTATGAGCTGCGTCTCTTGCCGTGTACAGAACTCCACTCAAAAGAATCGAATCCCCGATTCTCAGATTCTCCAGGTCCCGGTCCTCCAATGGCGGTGTGAGTCTTATGGGCTCAGTCATAGCGAAACTCTTCCTCAACCCTCATTACCCCGGTGCCCGCTGATCCGCGGCCCTGCTCAGGGGGCCGGGCTAAAGGGTCTCTTCCTTGTGTCTGTGGGCATGACACTGGATATTGACAGCCACAGGCAGGCTCGCAATATGGCAGGGCATCATGTTTATGTGAACGGCCAGAGAGGTGGTTCGCCCTCCCAGACCCTGGGGGCCGATACCGAGCCGGTTGATCCGTTGAAGCAGTTCCTCTTCCATCGCCGCCAGCTCAGGATCCTGGTTCCGGCTCCCGATCGGTCTGAGCAGTGCCTTCTTTGCCATCAGCGCCGCAGTTTCAAAGGTCCCCCCAATACCCACGCCAACGACTGTCGGTGGGCAGGGATTGGGCCCTGCCATTCTCACCCTCTCCACCACGTAGTCTTTTACCCCTTCCATACCCACGGCAGGGGTAAGCATCTGAGCACCGCTCATGTTTTCACTTCCACCCCCCTTGGGAAGCACGATCAGCCTCATCCGGTCACCTGGAACCAATTCCAGATGGACGACGGCCGGCGTGTTGTCTCCTGTGTTTGCCCGTGTAAAGGGATGGCAGATGGACTTCCTCAAGAATCCTTCCCGGTACCCATCCCTTACACCCTTTTGAACCGCCTCGTCGAGGTTTCCTCCCACGATTCGGACTTCCTGGCCGAGTTCCACGAAGACCACCGCATACCCCGTATCCTGGCAGATGGGGATCATCTCCTCCTTGGCGATCCTAGCATTCTCTCTGAGTTGATTCAGAATATCCCTGGCCACAGGCGATTCCTCCTGTTCCAGGGCTCTCTCAAACGCATCGAGCACATCTCTGTCAAGCTCGTAGTTGGCTGCTATGCAGAGATCCCTTATACTCCGGGCCACCAGCCCCACATCGATCTCCCTCATACCGCCTCCCCGATTTCCCCTGAACGCCTCGCCTTCTCCCATATCTCGATGTTCCGCCTTACCACAAGGGCCGAGGCGCGGAGGGCATCCATTTCTTCCTCTGTCAGGGCCAGCTCGATAATCGACTCCACCCCGTCCCTGCCGAGTTTTACCGGCACCCCCACATAGACGTCCTCCAGCCCGTACTCACCCCTCAAATAGGCCGAACAGGGGAGAATACGCTTGGTGTCGCGAACAACCGCCTCCACCATCTCAGAGACCGAGGCCGCGGGCGCATAGAAAGCGCTCCCCTTTTTGAGGAGACTCACTATCTCCGCCCCTCCCTTGCGGGTTCGCTCCGCGAGGCGTTCGATGGTCTCCCGGGGAAGGAGCTGCGTGACGGGTACTCCTGAAACAGCCGTGTATCTCGGCAGGGGAACCATCTGGTCCCCGTGGCCCCCCAAGACAAGGGCGGTTACGTCGAGGGGGTCGACCCCGAGTTCCTCGGCAATGAAATAGCAAAACCTCGTCGAATCCAAGACCCCGGCCATCCCCACAACCTTCTTCAGTCCAAAGCCCGTCACCTTCAGCGCCACGTAACACATCACATCAAGAGGGTTGGTCACCACGATGAGGACGCAGTTGGGAGCGTAGAGAGCCACCTTCTCGCTCACACTGGTCATGATGGAGGCGTTCTTGAGCAGCAGATCCTCCCGGCTCATCCCGGGTTTTCTCGGTAGCCCGGCCGTGACTACCACGACATCCGACCCTCTCATGCTGGCAAAGTCATTGCTCCCCGTGATCTCGACATCGTATCCACGAATCGGTCCTGACTGGACAAAATCGAGGGCCTTTCCTATGGGCATTCCCTCGACGACATCGATCATGACCAGATCTGCCACCCCCTTCTCCGCCAGGTACTTTACCGTAGTTGCCCCCACGTTTCCACTCCCTATGACACTCACCTTGTTCATGATACCCTCTCCCCTCTATCCGAACCAGCGCGACCCCGAAAAATTCCCGATCCTCTCTTCTCGGCCGTTTTCCGGTGACCGCTAATTCAAACCCAGACTGGTGAGAAACTCCCTCTGCATCCCTTCGAGCACCGAGGCGGAAACCTTCAAGGCGGCCGTCTCTTCGTCGGTCAGTTCCAGTTCGAAAATCCGTTCGATCCCTCGGGCTCCCAGGAGAATCGGGACACCCAGACAAATCCCCTCTATTCCATATTCTCCCTGCACATAGGCGGGCGCAGAGAGGATCCTCTTTTTGTCACGAACGATTACCTCCACCATCTCCGCAACACTCGCAGCCGCGGCATCGAAGGCGCTACCGGTCTTCAGGTGGGATACGATCTCCCCTCCTGCGTTGCGCACCGACTTCTGGAGCTCCCCCAACTCCTTCTCGGACAAGAGATCTTTTACCGGAATCCCCGCCACACGGCAGTATTCAAAGACGGGAACCATGTAGTCGTGGTGCCCGGCCAGGACCATGGCTGTCACGTCGAGAGGCGAGATCCCCAGTTTCCGTGCAATAAAGTAGCGAAGCCGGACACCGTCAAGAACCCCTGCAACTCCCATCACCCTGCGCGGGTCGAATCCCGTCTGTTTCAGTACCAGATGGGTCATGGTATCCACCGGCTCTGTGACCACGACCACAATCGACTCCGGGGCCCACCGGGTGATCTCCCGGCAGATGGGGGCCACGATTCCCGCATTCTCCTCAAGGACATCCTCCCTCTTCATCCCGGGCAGTCTCACCTTTCCCGCCGCTACGACCACCACGTCCGATCCGGTCAGATCCTCTGGTGACGAACTCCCTCGAATCTCGACGTCATAACCCCTGATCGGTGCGGCCTCCATCAGGTCCAGTGCCTTGCCCTCGGCCAGGCCCTCCACCACATCGATGAGATGCACGTTGGCCACACGCTTCTCGGCTATATAGAAGGCCGCATTAGTGCCCACGTTCCCGCTTCCGATAATACCGACTTTCTTCATCCCACCCCTCCTTCTTTCAGATAGCTCAAGAGGATCGCCGGGCACGGACCGAGAATCGACCCGCTCCCCCTATCACCGATCATGTCTCCTCCATTCAGGGCTACCTCACGGGTAGGGCCGCTCAGGAGCCAGAACCCCATGCCTCAAGGCCTCTCTCTTGTACCCGCTGAGGAAATAACCGCAAGACTTCCGGATGAGCAGTTCAGGCTCGAGAATAATCTGCCTGACAAGGCCCTGCGCCTCCCCCTCGATCTTCTCCACGAGGGTTCTCACCGCGATCGATCCCATTTCATATGTCTTCTGACCCACCGTGGTGAGTTCGATGTTTCTCATCCTGCTGATCTCGATATCATTGAACCCCACCAGGGCCATGTCATGGGGGATGCGCAAGCCCTCCTCCATGAATCCCTCCATGGCTCCGAGAGCCATGTAGTCGTTCACCGCGAAAACCGCAGTGGGTGGCACCTTCATTCTGGAGAATCTCTTGGCAGCCCTCCCACCCGAAGCCTTGAGAAAATCCCCCTCGACAACCAGATCAGGATCAAGCTCCACCCCATACTCTGTCATGGCTCTCTCGACTCCCTCCAGCCTTTCCCACGATGCGGAGGATTGACGGAGCCCGGTGATGATCCCGATCCTCCTGTGTCCCATCCTGATCAAGTGTTCCACGGCCATGAAGGCTCCCCTAGAGTTCTCGATGACAACGTAATCGACTCGGTTACCAATCGACTCGTCGTAGGTCTTCCGATTCACGAGGATGATGGGAAATCCCTCCTCCACCAGACCCTCGATGTTTGGGTCGTGAATATGGGTCGAGGTGAATATGATGCCATCCACTCCCTTGCTTCTCAGCATCTCGATATGCCTCAGCTCGAGATCGATGTCGTAGTTGGTAGAACAGAGAATGATATTGTACCCCATCTCCCTGGCGGTATTTTCGATCCCCTGGGCCAATTCCGGGTAAAAGGGATTGATGATCGTTGTGATTACAAGCCCCAGCGTCTTGGTCCTTCGAACCTTGAGACTCCTGGCAGCCACATTGGGCCGGTAGTTCAGCTTCTTTGCGATCGCCAGGATCCGATCCCTGGTTCTTCGGCTGACCCGGGGCCTGTCGTTAAGGGCCCTGGAAACCGTTGTGTGGGATACCCTGGCAAGACGGGCAATGTCCTTAATGGTCGGCTTCGGCTCCATGTGCGTTCACGTTAACACAAACCCCTCCGGGGGTCAATATCGATTTCGCAAGTTTCCGGCAAGCCGGCCCCCGGGTCTTGGAGGGAAAAGAACAAAAAGCAGGAGCGTGGAATGTGCTAAATACCGAGGTAGGTTTTTCTGATCTCAGATGAAGCCCTTATCGCGTCCGGGGTTCCCTGGGCCTTTATCTGGCCTTCATGCATTATGTATACATAGCTTGCAGCGCCGAGGGAGGCCTCGGCGTTCTGCTCCACGAGGAGTATGGTTAATCCCACTTCATCCTGCAGTTTCTTGATCGTCCCGAAAACCTCCCTGACCAGGATCGGAGCCAGTCCCTGACTCGGCTCGTCGAGCATCACGAGCTTCGGTCTGGTCATCAGGGCCCGGGCGATGGTGAGCATCTGTTGCTGCCCGCCACTCAGCGTACCCGCACGCTGACCGTCTCTCTCACTAAGAACCGGAAACAGTGAATAGACAAGCTCAAGGGAGTCCCGAACCATTCGATGAGCCCCCTTGCGATAGGCCCCCATCATCAGGTTTTCATGGACTGTCATACCGACAAACAGATGTTTTCCCTCCGGAACAAGGGTGAGCCCCAGGTTCACCTTCTTGTGTGTTGGAAGACGGGTGATCTCCTCGCCCTCGTAAACTATTCTTCCTGCCCAGGGTTCCACAGAACCCAGTACGGTCCTGAGGAGGGTCGATTTCCCGACACCGTTGGGCCCGAGCAGGCAGGTCAGAGATCCTCCCCTCACCTCCAAGCTAGGCCGCCATAGCACCTGCATGGGGCCGTACCCGGATTCGAGGTTTTCAACGCGCAGCACGGTCTTCCTCCAGTGGATGCCCAAGATAGACCTCCACCACCCTCGGATCTCTCAAGGCTTCCTGTGTTGGTGCATCGATGAGTTTTGCCCCCTGATGCATCACCATGACTCTTTCGGCAAGCCCGGCCACTGCTCTCATGATGTGCTCCACCATGGAGACCACGGCTATCTTCTCCTCCTCCTTTATCCTTCTGATAAACCGGACCATCCCATCGATATCTTTAGGATTCATGCCGGCCATGGCCTCGTCCATCAACAGCAGCTTCGGTCTCATTGCCAGGGCTCGGGCAATCTCCATGAGTTTCTTCTCCACAGGGGTAAGGCTCCCTGCCGCCTTCTCCCTCTGAGCCTGGAGCCCTACCATGTCGATATAGCGATCCGCTATGCTCAGAGAATCGCTTACACTGACTTCGTGGGCCATGGTACCGAACATGGCTCCAATGGCCACATTCTCCCGCACACTGGCCGAGCCGAAGGGCCTGGAGATCTGAAAGGTCCGCCCCACTCCAAGTGGTGCCCTCCTGTAAGAGGGGAGAAGGGTAATATCCTTTCCCTCGAAGATGACGTTTCCTTCGTCAGGGAAATAGACTCCGCTGATAATATTGAAGAGCGTCGTCTTCCCGCTCCCATTGGGCCCCACGATTCCCACCAATTCCCCTGCCTGGATTTCAAGGCTCACCCCATCCACCGCCACCAGACCGCCAAATCGTTTTGTGACCTTGTCGAGCTTGAGCAGAGTCATGTCGATGCCTATTCGATGAACTTCTCTAATTGCGTATTTTTCAGGGTCTTTCGGAGGATGCCAACCACCCCATCTGGAAATGCCAGAATGATGAGAATAATGACGGGAGCGAAGATGAGGAGTTGAAATCCCGGCATGATAACACTCAGCCAGTACTTGGAAAGCCCGTAAATCAGGCCACCCACAACAGGTCCCAGAAGGGTTCCGGCTCCGCCCAGGAGCACAATGATGATCGCTTCCACGGTGTAGTGGATCTCGAAGACCTCAGGCGGAAACACATAGGGGGTTTTCAGTGCCCACGATGTGGCGCCGATCAATCCTGCGAAACTTGCACTCGTCGTAAAGGCTATGATCTTGTATCGGGTCACATTGATTCCCATGACCTTTGCGGCGTCCTCGTCCTCCCTCAGTGCCGTCAATGCATAGCCGATCTTGCTCCTCATATAGTAAAGGGTAACCCATGCAGCCACCGCGGCTATTATGAAGACCATCACGTCCGCCCAAAATGTCGAAAGGGCACTGGCCAGGCCTCTCCCGAAGATCCGGTTCATCTCTGCATTGAATATGATGCCCTCAGAGCCGTTCCAGATCTTGGCGCCTTCAATAAGATACCGGAATCCTTCATTGACACCGATGGTCGCTATTGCGAAATAAGCGCCTCTGAGCCTGAGTGCAACCGCTCCCACAGCCAGAGACAGCAGGGTGGCCATAACCAATGCCAAGAGCAAACCTATGGCAATGATCCCCAATCCAAGCCCTTCAAAGGAAGCAAGCCGCGTGATAGCCAGGGCCATCCCGTACGTCCCAACTCCAAGAAAAGCCACGTACCCGAAATCCACGTAACCGGTCATGCCCAGAAAGATATTGAACGCCTGTCCGAGGGCACAGTAGAAAGCCAGCATCGCCATCAACTGCCACATGCCTGATAGGCTTCTGCCCATCAAGAACATGGTGAGGTACCCCGCAAGAACAGGGAGCAGGGGATAGTATCTGGCAGCACACTGCTTCATTTTTTCCCCAATAGTCCTGTCGGCTTGAGAAGAAGTATGAGGAGCAACACCAGGAACGACAGAAACCGCGTCAGGGCAAAGGGCTCCACCCCTGGCAACAGGGCGAACAGGGTATATGAGCCGTTTTCTATCAGCCCGAAGACAAGGCCGCCGAAAAATGCACCGTAGGGTGATGCAAGCCCACCCAACACAGCAATCACAAAGGCCTTCAGGGTATATGCCCCCCCCATGTAAGGGTTTATTCCAACCGGTATGAACATCGTGAGGAGGACCCCGCTCAATACGGTCAACCCGATCCCAAGTGCAAAGCTCAAGGCGTATACTCCATCCACATTCACCCCGCATACCCTCGCCCCTTCGCTGTCCTCAACAACGCATCTCATGGCGGTGCCGGACCTGGTCTTCTTGAACCAGAGATACAGGAGAACGGCAATGGAGAGACTACCCACAGAGGCATAAATCTTGGATACTGGCAGAATCGTTACACCGAGGTCTATCCTTCCTGTCACCCAATTGTAGCCCCTGAACTCGGACCCGAAAATGAGTTTGACGATCTCTTCCAGCAGCACCCCCATAGCGAAGGTCGCCAGAAGAGAGGCGAGCTCTGGTGCCTTGACAAGACGCCTGATAGTCGAATAGTAGAAGATGAAGCCCAGGGCCATGCCTACCATAAAGGCCAAGGGGGCAGCCACCACCGGGTTCATCCCGAGAGAACTGAAGACCCAGAGGGTGACGAATGCCCCCACCATGATAAAGGCTCCATGGCCAACGTTGACGACCCTCAGGACCCCGAAGATCAAGCTCAACCCCATGGTCGCCATACCATAGATCGCACCAAGAACCAATCCCTGCACAAGATTGCCGGTCAGCTGTTCTAGCACCATCCTAGCGTGTCCTCACAGGACGTAGACTTCCCCTGCTCCCAAACCACATGAGCCTGTCCCTACCTCGGTACGGCCACCTTCCCCCTAGCCTTCTCAGCAAAGGTGGGCATCGGATAAGCGACATCGCCGGTCCGGGCTTCAGGAGGCCACACGATAACCCTCTTACCCATCTGCCACTGGACATCCACCATGGAATGCCCCACTTGGAGCCCGGTGTCGTCCACATCCCACCCCCCGTAGAAGGACATGAACTTGAGGTCGCCCAGGGCAACCCTCACTCTGTCCGAGTCAAGGGAACCGGCCGCCTCCACAGCCAGGACATAAGCCAAGACCTGGGCTCCGGCCTCTGCCGCATGATAGTCCGGGATCATCTCTTTGCCTATGGCTTTCTTGAAGAGGCTCACAAACTCATCCTGGCTGGGGCCGATCCAGGGGAGCCCCACCTTGTCGGCTTCCTGGGGAGAATACTTCACCCCATACTCCCAGTGCGATGGACCCATGACGCCTTCTGCCATGCTCGTCAAAGCCTCGTAGAAGGCAGGCAAGGTGGCGGCTGCTATCAGCGACAGGGCTTTAACATCCACCTCCAGGTCGGCCATCTGTCTGTTGAAAAGCTGACCATCCTCGAAGTGGCCGCCCCCTATGACTATATCCGGTCGTGCCGCTTTCAATGCCGAAAGCAGAGGGGTCAGGTCCGTAACACCTTTGGGATAGGTCCGCTCGAAGACAATGTCAAAATCGAGCATTTCTGCATGCTCTTTTGCTCCCACCATCACCATCTTCGCGAATTCGCTGTCCTCATAGGCCAAAGCAATCCTCTTGGACCCAGGATCAATATGGTGAATCATATCCAGGGTCCCCTCATGATACCTGCTCGCAGGTCCGATGGTCTGCACGATGTACCTGAATCCCTGGCGGAAAATCCTGTTGTTGGCCCCTCCATGATCCATATAGAGCATCCTACGACTCTCGGCAACAGGAGCCCCCCTGAGCGTAAGCCCCGAGCTGTAAGGGGCAAAAACCACGTTTACCCTGTCGACGGTTATCAACCTGCTGATAAGGCTCGTAACAGCCTCCTTCTTCGATTCACAGTCGTAGTACTTGTACTTGAGAGGCACCTTCCTGCCCCCTAGGAGAACACCTCCATACACGTTGTTTACCCAGGAGACGCAGGCCTTTATTCCCCCTAAGGCCTGTTCACCCGCCTTTGCGTACTTCCCTGACAGGCACGCTGGATGACCGATTACGATCTTGCCGGGCCCTGCTCCAGCCGAGGGGCAGGCAGCAAGGTACAATCCTATGAGGATCACAGAGACTACACAGACAAGCTTTTCCTTTTTCATCTTCATCCCTCCTCATAACCGTTATTCCCACCCCGCATCGAAGAACTCGCAAGCCTCCAAGAAAGGCGAGCCATCACCCCCTTTCCCGGCAGATTGCCCTGGAGCCGGTCTTCAGAAAAAAACAGAGTGGGACAAAAGACCGCGACCAATGGGCAGACCTAGCGCGGGTCCTACCCCGTTTTAGAAAAAAACACGACCCCTGTCAAGCAATCTTTTTGTGGTCCTTCTTGCGGACAATCGGCGGGCGACTCCTCAAGGCTGGGAGGCAAAATCTAGGGCCTGAAAGTTTCGCGCCTCAGAGGTTGGCTGGAACTCCCGTAAACAAAGGCAAGGGGATTTGGTTTCTTGACGACTATTTGGTCTTCTTAACCTTGATGAAGAGTTCATCGAGCTGATCCTGGTCGATAGGGGAGGGGGCATCTGCCATGAGATCCACGGCCTTCTGTGTCTTCGGAAAGGCGATCACGTCTCGGATCGAGTCGCTTCCGGTCATTATCATGACGAGACGGTCGAAGCCAAAGGCTATACCTCCATGGGGCGGGGCGCCATAGGAGAGGGCCTCCATGAGAAACCCGAAACGGTGAAACGCCTCATCCTTGCTCATTCCGAGCTTCTCGAAGACCTGCTGCTGAATGTCCCGGCGGTGATTCCTGATGGATCCCCCACCGATCTCGGCACCATTAAGGACCAGATCATAGGCCTTTGCCCGCACCGTCTCTGGACTCGTGGAGAGCCTTTCCACGTCCTCATCCATCGGGGCGGTGAAGGGGTGGTGAACCGCCACGTACCTTCCCTGTTCCGGGTCGTATTCGAGAAGAGGAAACTCCACAATCCAGACAAAGCTGTACCGTTTCTCATCGAGCAGTCGGAGTCTCCTTCCCAGATGCATCCGCACCCGTCCCAGCGAGTCATTGACGACCTCCGGCTGGTCGGCCACAAAGAGGAGGAGATCACCAGGAGACGCATCAAAGGCCTTCTCCACGCTCCTCATCTGGTCTGAAGTGAGAAACCGCTTTACCGGAGAGACCCATCCATCGGAGTCGATCCGAGCCCACAGAAGTCCGCCTGCACCGAATCCATCCACCACTCCGGGCAGTTCCTCGATCTCCCTTCGGGACAGGGGGGAACCCTCCACCTTGATACCTTTGACGACCCGTCCCGATGCGATGGCCTCCCTGAAGACCCTGAATTCACTTCCCCGAACATGGGGAGTCAGCTCCCTCAACTCCATCCCAAAGCGGATATCAGGTCGATCGGTTCCATACCGGTCCATGGCTTCCCTGTACCTGAGCGTTGGAAACGGCAGTTCGAGCTCGACCCCCATGACCCTCCGAAAAAGATGGGCGATCATCTCGCTCATCATGGCCTTGATATCTTCCACTGTCACAAAGGACATCTCCACATCGATCTGGGTGAATTCCGGCTGCCGGTCCATCCTGAGGTCTTCGTCACGAAAACACTTCACGATCTGAAAATACCGGTCAAAGCCTGCAATCATCAGAATCTGCTTGAAGATCTGCGGCGATTGGGGCAGAGCATAGAAGCACCCCGGATTTATCCGGCTCGGAACGACATAGTCCCTCGCGCCTTCGGGCGTGGATCGAGTCAGGAAAGGGGTCTCTATCTCGATGAAACCCCTGCCGTCGAAATACTCCCGGACCGCCTTGGCAGCTTGGTATCTCACCCAGAGATTTCTCTGAAGACGGGGGCGCCTGAGGTCTAGATACCGGTACTTCAACCGGAGGCTCTCCGCAGCCTCCACCCTATCCTCGATCGGGAAGGGCGGGGTATCCGAAAGGTTGAGAATCTTCAGCTCCCTGGCAGTGACCTCGATCTGCCCGGTCTTCATATTCGGATTCGTCATGCCTTCGGGGCGCCTTTCAACCGTCCCCTTCACGGCCAAGACCCACTCGTTTCGGACCGTTCCTGCCTTCTCGTGAACAGCGGTGGAGACCTTGGGATTGAAGACTATCTGTACCGTTCCCCCCCTATCCCTCAGGTCCACGAAGATCACCCCGCCATGATCCCTTGTCCTCTGGACCCATCCCATGAGGGTCACTTCCCGCCCCACATCTTCCACGCCCAGATCACCGCATCGGTCGGTCCTTTTCCAGTCACCGAGAAAATCTATCAACAGAACCCTCCAACAGACCAGCAAGAGAGAGCCGGTATAGCACCAGGCTCCTCCTCAAGAGGTGCCTTCATCTCCACTCTCTCCAGAAAACCGGCCCCGGCCCGAAGGTCCCGCCCGAGCCTTACCAGGAAGAGCGGGAACACCAAATGAAAACTACTCATAGCCCCGAAACAGTTCGCTGGAAATGATCATCCGCTGGATATTGGTTGTCCCCTCCACGTACTCCATTCCCCTTGCATCGGCCGACAGGAGGCTGACCACATTGCTCCGCAGGTAACCTCTGCCCCCCAGGATGATCTGGCCGCTTCGAGCCACATCCGCCACCATCTGGCTTGCAAAGAGCTTCGCCTGGGAAGAGCTTCCCCGGTAAAGAGGGGTGTCCACCTGGCGGAGGGCATAGAAGCAGAGCCCCCTGGCCGCGTTTATCTGGGTGTACATGTCAGAGATCCTGAAGCTGATCTCCTGACTGCTTGTTAGGGGATGATCGAACTGGACCCGCTTTCTGGAATAGCTGAAGATCTCGTCGAAGATTCTATAAGCCAACCCGCAACATATTCCCGCGATATGAATCCTCCCCTTGTCTATCACCCTCAAGGCCAGAAGGAGTCCCCTCCCCTCCTGCCCGATCATATTCTCTCTTGGGACTCGTGTATCTTGGAAAAGCAGGCGCCCTGTAGGGACGAGTTTGAGGCCGTCCTTTTCGGGAAGATCCTCCACAGAGAATCCTCCAGCGTGGTCCTCCACGATGAAGGCGGTCAGTGCGCGGGGACTCTTTTTCTTCTTCGTGTTCGCCACGATCGTATAGACCGAAGCCAAACCCGAGTTGGAAATGAACCACTTCTGACCGTTGAACAGGTATTCCTGCCCAACCCGCTCTGCGGAGAACTCAATGGCACCCACATCGGAGCCGGCCCCGGGCTCCGTCATGGCAATGGCGCCAAACTCGCCCCGGGCAAACCTCGGCAGGTATCGAGACTTCTGATCCTCATTCTCTCCGAAGAGGATCATATCCACTGCCCGCCCGTGTGCCACGAATATGATCCCCAGGCTGGGGCAGCTGAATCCCAGAAGCTCCATGTAAGAGTAAAGCCCCTCTTCAGAGATTCTCACTCCACCATACTGGGGAGGGATAAAACACTTGAAAAAGCCGATCTCCGTAAGACCGTCATGGATTCTCTTCCAGGGCGCTGGAAAGAGGGCTCTGTTCTCTTCGATCTTCACCCCTCCCTCACTGAGGGAAACGTAGTGGGGGATAACCCGTTCATTCAGAAGCCGAACGAAGCGGTCGATTTGAATTCTGTCCTCCTCCTTCTCGTGAAAGGACCGTAGCAGTTTCAGCAGATATTCCATCCGAATCTCTCCACCTAGTTTTGAGTCGAGCGGTCTCTATGGGTTTTTCATGGATAGAGCCGGTAAAGCATGCGGGGGAAGGGGATGGTCTCCCGGACGTGATCGAGTCCACAGATCCATGCCACGGATCTCTCGATGCCGAGGCCAAACCCCGAATGAGACACAGTGCCGTATCTGCGCAGATCTAGATACCAGGCAAAGGGCTCTACGGGGAGATTGTGGGAATTCATCTTTTCTTCGAGCCTCCCAAGGTCCTCCTCCCGTTGCCCTCCACCGATGATCTCTCCATACCCCTCAGGAGCAAGCATGTCCACGCAAAGAGCCAACCTATCATCCTGTGGATCTCCCTTCATGTAGAAGGCCTTGCACTGGACCGGATACCGGTGGACCAGCAAGGGCTTCGCAAAGGCCTTGGAAAGCTCCGTCTCCTCTTCGGCTCCAAAATCCCGCCCCCACTCGACTTTCAGCCCTCTCTCCTTAAGGACCTGAATCGCCTCTCCATAGGAGAGGCGTGGAAAAGGCTTCTCAACCATCTCGAGTTTCCCTATGTCCCTGTCGAGGAGTTTCAGCTCTTTTTCTCTTTTCCGTACGACCCTCTTGACAATGGCAACGACAAAGTCCTCGGCCAGTTCCATGATATCATCAAGATCCGCGTAGGCCACCTCCGGCTCGACCATCCAAAATTCCATGAGGTGTCTCCGCGTCTTAGACTTCTCCGCTCGAAAGGTGGGGCCAAAGCAGTACACTCTTCCAAAGGCCATCGCCGCAGCTTCGTTGTAAAGCTGCCCGCTCTGGGTGAGATAGGCGCTCTCGTCGAAATACTTTGTCTCAAAAAGCGTGGTCGTTCCCTCACAGGCAGCAGGTGTAAAAATCGGAGCGTCCACCAGCACGAATCCCCGGGAATCGAGAAAATCTCGACAAGCCCTGACGATCTCCTGACGAATTCTCAGAATGGCGTTCTGCCGTGGAGATCTTATCCAGAGGTGGCGATGATCCAAGAGGAAGCCCACTCCGTGTTCCTTCGGAGCAATGGGAAAATCCTCCGCAATCTGCACAGCCTCCAGGTCGACTACCCCAATCTCATAGCCGAGAGGAGACCTCGGATCCTGGCGAACAAGCCCTCGAACCACCACGGACGATTCTCTGGTAAGCCTGTCCGAGAGGGCGAAAACCTCGGGCGAAACATCGTTCTTGGAAACAACCGCCTGGATCACGCCTGTTCCATCCCGCACCTGAAGAAAGTGGATCTTCCCGCTGGACCTCTTGTTGTAGAGCCAACCTCTAAGAGTGACCTCCTGGCCGACGTGCCGCTCGATGTCCTCGATATAGACTCCCTTCATCCTCTTCCCTTTCACCAGAAGTGCCCGGTTCCGTGACAATATTTGGTATGATATGATTTGGAGAACGAAAATTCAACAATTTCGTGTGAAATCACTCCAAAATGCCTACCGCACACCCCGAAATCGAGCACCTGATGGCAAAAAAAACGGCAGGCCGTGAGCCGGCCTGCCCTATGAGCGGGAAAAGGAGGGTCATCTCAATACCCTCAAACCCTTAAGCACCTGTTCTGACACGAAGAGACATCTCACCACGGCATCTCGGGGGAGACCGAGACGCCGAAGCCGATACTGGAGCTTCAGGAAACCGTTCCTCAGGAAATGATCAACCGCAAATCGCATCCCCACCGCCGTCATTCTGCAAGCCCCTCGTCTTCCCCCGCAGGTCTATGCACAGGTCATGCCACCATTTCACCTCCAAGAGGCCACGATTCAACAAGCCGATTTTACACCCAAATCGAATCCCCAGAAGGAGGGCCCTTCAAGAATCCTCGGATACGGGAACGATTTTTGCCATGGCGGTGAAAAAAGTTTCTCCTCGGACCACTCGATCCGGGCCTGGCAGGGTCCCATCGATTCTCATCGCCATGATCGGGGACTCCATTTAAGCAGACCCCACATGGCATGGCCCTTGTGGATAATCATTTCGGAAGATTTTGAATTTACTTGAGCAGGATCTTCGTCAAATGCGGAAATCCACCCTGGAGACCGGGAGTATCACCAGAGTAAAAGGACCGGCCAAGGTAAGGGGGGCAAACCAAAACCCCTGGCCGGTCCTTGCCGACACATCCATGGGAGGTAAATGATGAATATGTTCGGCACTTAATTTATACCTCGATTTTTAAACTGAGTAAACTATACATACGTTTAATTAATTACCCTTCCTGAACCCCGACCTCTTCCAGGGACAGAAGAAATCGCCCGATGCGCCTTGACATCCCTCCCGGATCTGCCTTAATATCGCCTCAGCCGATGAGTTGCGGCGGATGACCCATGAGAGGATTCGGGCGGGTTCCTGACCGGGATCCGGGCTAGAGAACCGGCCGGTCCGGGGAAGCCTGCCGGTACTCAACCCTCTCACTCATCGGTATGGCCCTGTCAGCCGACCTCTCCTTACGCGGAGGAGGGGTGCTGTCTCAGGCATACCCTCTTTGTCCATCTCGGGGAGGCGGTATTGGATACCTTCATCTATCTCGGCTTGCTGCTTGCGGGCTTCGCAGTCCTCGCCAAGAGTGCCAGTACGTTCGTGGACAGTGCCGTGAGAATCGCCGAGATCCTGAGCGTTCCCAAGATGATCATAGGCATCGTGCTGGTGGGGTTTGCCACCACGGCCCCGGAATTTGCCGTCTCCGTACAGTCTGCCTATCTCGGCCATCCGGAGATCGCTCTGGGAAACGCTGTGGGGTCCGTAATCTGCGACGATGGACTAGCCATGGCTCTGGCCGCGGTAACTGCCCCCTCATTCATTCTCATCGACGGTAAGACCCTCAGGAGCGCCGGTTCCTTTCTGATCTTCGTCTGCCTTGTCACCTATGCCATGGCCTGGGATGGAACATTTACCAGATATGACGGAATGGCTCTCGTCTCACTCCTGGCTGGTTATATCTATGCCGTCTACAGAACGGAAAAGAAGAGAAGGAAAGGGTTGAACAGAGAACCCACGGCCGTGGTGGATGGATCATCCCCAGCATCGGCCAATCGTCCGACAACCCTGAAAAGGCAGCTCCTTTACTTCCTGCTGGGCCTGACAGGGGTCATAGTATCGAGTCGGTTGGTCCTCTGGTCGTCCATCAATCTCGCAACGGCCTTCAACGTTTCTGAAGTCATAATCGGACTCACAGTGATCGCCCTCGGTACCTCCCTCCCGGAGATCAGTACCTGCATAGCTGCCGCCCGCAAGGGGGAAGGTGAAATAGCCGCTGGAGACATCATCGGAGCGGATATCCTGAACATGCTCTGGATCGTGGGTGTCTCCTCTGTGGTCAATCCTCTGCACGTGAGCACAAAGGTCATCAATTTCATGTTTCCCTGGATGCTCGTAATCGTTGGAACCATGCTCCTCTTCATGCGCATCAGGCACAGGATGGAAAAATGGAAAGGGCTGGTTTTACTCTCCCTCTATGGAATATATATTGTCATGACCGCCAGGCTCTTCTACTGATCTGAGGGCGGAATCGGGTATTGCCTGAACGGGGTAACCCCAGGAGCACGGCACTGCCCGGATCGACTCTAGAATCCTTCAGGAGGCTCACCATGGAAAGGACCCTTATTACCGGAGGAGCCGGATTCCTCGGTTCCCACCTCTGCGACCTCTTTATCGAAAGAGGCCACGAGGTGATCTGCATGGACAACCTTCTCACGGGCAGCGCGGAGAACATTGCCCATCTTATCGGCCACGAGAGATTCAGATTCATCCACTACGATGTCACAGAGTACATCTATGTCGAGGGTCCATTGGACAATATCCTACACTTCGCTTCTCCTGCAAGCCCGATCGACTATCTCAAACTCCCGATTCAGACCCTGAAGGTGGGTTCCTTGGGGACCCACAAGGCCCTCGGTCTGGCAAAGGAGAAGGGGGCTAGGTTTCTCCTCGCTTCCACTTCGGAGATCTACGGTGACCCTCTGGTTCATCCTCAGACAGAGGACTATCTCGGCAACGTCAATCCAGTCGGTCCGAGGGGGGTGTACGACGAGGCGAAACGTTTCGCCGAGGCCCTTACCACGGCGTATCACAACGCCCATGGAATAGACACAAGGATCGCCCGGATTTTCAATACGTACGGCCCTAGAATGCGCCTGGATGACGGAAGGGCACTGCCCACCTTCTTTGTCCAGGCCCTCAGGGGAGAGGACGTCACGGTCTTCGGGGACGGCTCACAGACCAGAAGCCTCTGCTACGTGTCAGATCTCGTAGATGGCATCTATCGCCTCCTCTATTCCGGCGAGCACACCCCGGTCAATCTCGGCTCTTCGGACGAGATAACGATCATCGACTTTGCAAGGGAAATCATCGCCCTTACACAGAGCAAGAGCAGGATCGTCTTCAAGGAACTCCCTGAGAATGATCCGAAAGTGAGGCAGCCATCGATCAAGAAGGCGCGGGAGCTCCTGGCGTGGGAACCAAGAGTGGGCCGTGCCGAAGGCCTGAGACTGGTGGCGGAGTATTTCAGAGAAAAGGTCATCCAGGCCTCACCCCGCCAGGCCGGCAGGGGCTGAAGCATCTCACCCGGAGAATCGGCTCTTGGAACAGAAACCAAGAGTCTCCTCCAGGACTCGGCATGGGAAAGCACCAGAGAGCAATGGAAATCCATTCCTTCCGGATGGGCCCCTTTACGAACTCCTATCTAATAAGGGGGGACAGGGGATGTATTCTCGTCGACGCCGGGTTTCCGAACCAGGAAAAACGCTTTCTCAGGCAGGTTGGCAGACTCGGGTTTCAACCCGGTGAAATCCGGTTGATCGTGGCCACCCATGGCCACGCAGACCACGTGGGGAGCCTCCATGCCCTCAAGAGCCTCACGGGTGCCAGAGTGGCCGTACACCGCCAAGACAGCCGTCTCGTTAGCCAGGGAATAGTCAGGATTCCACCACCTGTTACACTGTGGGGCGAATTCCTTTTTCTTGTATTCAGTATCTTCTCCTTCCTCGGCCGTTTCCACCCCGTGGAACCGGACATCGTTCTTGACGATGAGTATTGCCTCGATCCCTTCGGGATCCCCGGGAAAATAATCCACACATCGGGCCACACCCCTGGTTCTGTTTCACTGGTTTTGGCCGGAGGAGAGGCCTTTGTCGGAGATCTGGCCGTCAATACTTCCCCCCTCGGAAGAGTTCCCGGCATCCCCGCCCTTGCGGAAGACACCCGCCAGATTTACAAGAGTTGGGAGAGACTCCTCTCGGCCGGTGCAAGAACAATCTACCCTGCCCACGGCAAACCCTTTCCGTCCCGGCACCTTGAGAGGAAACCGGGAAGTGAGAAACCGAGAAACCCGTGAATCCCCTGCTCACTCAAGCTCAAACTCGGCCAGAATCGGGGCATGATCCGAGGGTCTTTCGAGACCGCGGAGTTTTGCCTCGATCCATGCTCTCCGACACGTCCGGGCCATGGGCCTCGTGGCCCATATGTGATCCACCCGCCATCCCATGCCCCTGGCCAGGGCGTTCCGGATGCGATAGTCCCAGAAGGTATACTGTCCACTTTCACGGACGTGAAGGCGAAAGACATCGACAAACCCCCACTGCCGCACCTGCTGTAACGCATCGTGTTCCTCAGGGTGAAAGCCGATAGATCCACGAAGCCCTTGAGGATCATACACGTCTCGTGCCTCTGGAGCCACGTTGAAATCCCCTACCCAAACGAGCCTTTCATCCGGCGCGAAGTGGCTCTCAAGAAAGCCTCGCACCCTGAGAAACCAGTTGAGCTTGTATCGAAAGCGGTCCGAGTCTGGAGCAGTCCCCTGGGGCACGTACGTGTTGAGAATGGAAACTCCGAGAACCCTGACCAGGATCAGCCTCGTCTCATCAGGAGGACCTCCGTCATCGAAACCCAGATGCACGAGCTCCTCCGGTTCCCGGCTAAGGGTCGCCACACCATTGAATCCCTTCTCTCCTCGAAAAAGAAGGCCGTAACCCAGTGCCTCCAAGGGCTTCCGGGGGAACTCTCCATCCAGGACTTTTGTCTCTTGGAGGCATACAACCTCTGGTGCCTCCCGGCCGAGCCAATCGAGAAGCAGGGGCAGCCTCGCTCGAATTCCGTTCACGTTGAAGCTCGCCACTCGAAACAGGCGCCCCATGGAGACCTCCGATTCTCCCCTGGACCGTGGCTCTCCAATCCCGACCCGGACACCCGGCAGATCGCAGCACGACCGACTATCCGGCCAGCCGGGACAGACCACCTCATGTCATCCGGCACATACGAAAGCCGTTTCTTTGCCCTCCGGGGAAATCGAGCACGAGAGAAGCCTGCCACAGGGCCAGGGATCCCCCAGACTCTACTTTTCATTCAAGAGCCCGAGCCTTTGAGTGACCCGGTCGAGGATTCCATTGATAAAGGCACCGGACTCCTCTGAGCCGAACCTCTTTCCTATCTCCACGGCCTCGTTGATGGTGACCTTTGGCGGGATATCCTGGCAATGCAGGAGTTCGTAGACGGCTATTCTGAGGATGTTTCTGTCTATCCGGGTCATCCGGCTCAGCTTCCAGTGCTCGGCATACCCTTCGATTAGGCGGTCGATCTCTTCCCTATGGCGGACAACCCCTAGAACCAGGCACTCGCAGAATTCCCTGGCCTCCTCTTCATGGATGAAATTATCCCAGAAGAGCTTCAGGGCTTCACCCGCTTCCAGACGGGTCACATCGATCTGGTAAAGAACCTGGAGGGCAGACTCTCTGCCCCGTCTCCGAATTCCCAATTCGACCCTAAAAGACGTAAACGCCCGCAGGCAGCCCCTGCCGGCAAAACCGAGGACAGGACCACCTCGAAAAGATCCCCCCTATCCATGCGAATTCATGGGGCTTTTAGAAGATTAGTCATTTCGATGGCGGAGACGGCAGCCTCATACCCCTTGTTTCCCATCTTCGAACCCGCCCTCTCTATGGCCTGCTCAAGCGTATCGGCCGTGATCACTCCAAAGGAGATGGGAACTTCCGACTGGAGAGAGACCGCTGCTATCCCCTTGGTCACCTCTGTGGCGATATAGTTATAGTGGGGCGTTGAACCCCTGAGAACGGCGCCCAGACAGATGATGGCATCGTACCTGCCAGTACCCGCCATCTTCTTGGCTGCCAGGGGAATCTCAAAGGAGCCGGGTACCTTCCAGATATTGATGTCTTCCTCTTTCGCTCCGTTTCGAGTCAGTCCGTCCAATGCCCCCTCGAGGAGCCGGTCGGTGATAAAACCGTTGTATCGACTCACAACGATCCCGAACCTGAGCCCCTTGGCACCGAGATGTCCTTCAACAATCCTTGGCATGACACCTCTCCCCGTAGTCTCACCGAACCGCCGTCATTCCAGCGACTTCAGTGAAAGCAGATGACCCATTTTCCTCTTCTTCGTTCTCAGGTAACCTATATTTTCGGCCCGCGACTCTATCTCGAGAGGAACCCTCTCCACCACCTCGATACCATAGCCTTCCAGGCCGATAATCTTCTTGGGATTGTTGGTCATCAACCTGATCTTTCGAAGACCCAGATCGACAAGAATCTGAGCGCCCAACCCGTAGTCTCGCAGATCCGCCTTGAACCCGAGTCTATGATTGGCCTCTACTGTATCACAACCCTCGTCCTGGATACAGTAAGCCCGCAGCTTGTTCACCAGTCCGATACCACGGCCTTCCTGCCGCATGTAGACGATGACCCCCTTGCCTTCCTTCTCCACCATGGCCATGGCAGCATGGAGCTGATCTCCGCAATCACAACGCTTTGATCCAAATACATCCCCTGTAAGACATTCGGAATGAACCCGCACCAAGATCTCATCGTCAGGACGGATCTCCCCCTTGACCAGGGCGATGTGCTGGTAGTTGTCCACGTCGTTCTCATAGGCAATGGCCGTAAAATCCCCTCCATAGACCGTGGGAATGAATGCCGTGGCCACCCGTCTGACAAGCGACTCCTTGGTCAGCCTGTATTTGATCAAATCGGCTATGGTAACGATACGGAGGTTATGCCTCCTGGCGAATTTCTCCAGGTCTGGCATCCGGGCCATTGTCCCGTCGTCTTTCATGATTCCACATATGACCGCCGCAGGCTGCAAGCCAGCCAACCTGGCCAGATCCACGGAGCCTTCGGTCTGCCCCGTTCGAACCAGAACCCCGCCCTTCCGCGCTTTGAGAGGGAAGACATGGCCCGGCATGACGATGTCGTCAGGGCCGGAGGCAGGATCGACGACCGTCCTTATCGTGGTCGCCCTGTCGGAAGCCGAAATTCCAGTGGTTACCCCTTTTTTGGCTTCGATGGACACCGCAAAAGCGGTACCGAAATGAGAGGTATTGTTGTTGACCATCATCGGGATCTTGAGCGCCTCGAGCCTCTCCCCTGTGAGGGCCAGACAGATCAGTCCCCGCCCGTACCTCGCCATGAAGTTGATGGCCTCAGGCGTGACCTTCTCCGCAGCCAGGGTCAGATCCCCCTCGTTCTCTCGGCCCTTGTCATCCACGAGAATCACCATCCGGCCCTGGCGAATATCCTCGATAGCCTTTTCAACGGAAGTCAACATGGAATCGACCTGCCGATATGGACTTCAACGACCTCCATCCCGGTGCAACTCGGCGGGGGACAGAGTGGATCCGCTCGATTTCAAACCCCCACACCCGAGGGTTGCAAATATCCACAAGGCGAGAGCGGCCCTCAACCAAGGCCGACCTCACAGAAAACCGCTTCTCCTCAGCGTCTCAACGGTAACACCCCCGCCGCCGGGCGAGAGAATCTTCTCGACGTATTTGGCTATTATGTCTGTCTCGATATTGACCCGGTCACCTGTCGACCGCGTCTTCAGGGTGGTGTTTTCCAGGGTATAGGGTACAACGTGGACCTCAAAGGACTCAGGCCCCACCTTGCCGATAGTCAGGCTGATGCCGTCGACCGCGACCGAACCCTTTTCTGCCAGGAGACGAGAGATCTCGGCGGGAACGTCGAACTCGAACCTCTGAGCGTCGCCCTCTCCGGAGATACCCCGGATGACGCCTGTCCCGTCCACGTGGCCGGTCACCAGATGCCCACCCACCCTGTCGCTCAGGCGCAGTGCCCTCTCGAGATTCACCGAATCACCGGGCCGCAGGTCACCGAGGTTTGTCCTTCGGAGTGTCTCGGCAGAGACCTCCGCACCAAAGACGGTACCCGCCAGTGAGGAGACGGTCAGACAGACCCCATTGACAGAAATACTATCACCGAGACCCGCCTCCGTCAAACTCCAGCCCCCGTCGATTCGAATGAGAGCACCCTCATCCCGGCTTTCCGCAGCAACCACCCGGCCCAACTTCTCCACAATCCCGGAAAACATATCCACCCGCTCCATCAGGTGAGGACTCACTCTCCGCCCCCTTGGGCGAGAAGATCTTTCAACTCCTTCATGAACTGGTTGATGTCCTTGAACTGGCGATAGACCGAGGCGAACCTCACGTAGGCCACCCCGTCCAGGTTGTAGAGCTCCTCCATGACCCTTTCCCCGATCACAGAGCTCTTGACCTCCCGCTCGCCGCCCTCGATAAGAGCCTGCTCGATTCGATTGACGATCTTCTCAAGGGTATCCACACTTATAGGCCGCTTTTCGCAGGCCTTCTTCAGGCCCGTGAAAATCTTCTGGCGGTCAAAGGGCTCCCTCCGGCCGTCCTTCTTTACCACCAGGGGGAGGGTCGCCTCCCCCCTTTCAGAGGTGGTGAATCGCTTCCTGCATCTCAGGCACTCCCTCCGGCGTCGGATACTCTCTCCGTCTCTGCTTATCCTTGAATCCACCACCCGGCTTTCCGTATGGCCGCAGAAGGGGCACTTCACGGTTTTTCCCCCTCCTGGGTGAATTTTATCAGTTTCACCCGTGACTTCGCAATCAACTCCAGAGAGAGAGCATCAGCATACCCGTCCAAATAGACGACCGACCTGATCCCGGCGTTTATGATCATCTTCATACAGATCGAGCATGGCAGGTTTGTACAGAACAGAGTGGCTCCCCGAATACTCACCCCGTGGTAGGCCGCCTGGATGATGGCATTCTGCTCTGCATGAAGCCCACGGCAGAGTTCGTGCCTCTCCCCGGAGGGAATGTTCAGCTCTGCCCGCAGGCACCCCACGTCGATACAGTGCTCCATGCCTGTGGGCGCCCCATTGTATCCGGTGGTAAGGATTCTGTTGTCCTTTACCAGAAGGGCTCCCACCTGCCGCCGTATACAGGTCGACCGCTTTGCAACGAGCTTTGTGATCTCCATGAAATACTGCTCCCAGGACAAGCGGGATCTCTTTCGATTCACGGTGGGTCCCCCCTCACGGCGCAGACCACCCGCCCCGGCCTCCTGGACTGGCTCATCACTATCGGCGGTTTTCATCCTTGCATCTCTCTCTTCTTGAGGAGAAGGAAGGTTCAACGGCTAGGGAGCCATCAGGGGGTCAGTTGTCAAAGCGACGGAACACCAATGCGGCGTTCGAACCACCAAAGCCGAAGGCATTGGACATGACCACTCGGATCTTCGCCTCCCTGGCCTTTTGGGGAACGTAATCGAGGTCACACTCGGGGTCTGGATTCTCGAGATTGATGGTAGGCGGGATAATCCCGTCCCGAAGGCTCAAGATGGAGAAAATCGCTTCCACACTCCCTGCGGCACCCAGAAGATGGCCGGTCATGGATTTGGTGGCACTGATCGGTATCTTTCTTGCGTGATCCCTGAAGACCCGCTTGATGGCCTGTGTCTCCGTGATGTCATTCAGATAGGTCGACGTTCCATGAGCGTTTATGTAGTCCACCTCGTCCGGTGCGATTCCAGCGTCGGCCAAGGCCATCTCCATACACCGGGCCGCGCCGTCACCTTCCGGAGCCGGGGCGGTGATATGATAGGCATCCCCATTGTACCCGTAACCGATAAGTTCGGCATAGATCCTGGGAGCACCCCGCTTCTTTGCAAATTCGAGTTCTTCCAGGATCACGATCCCAGCTCCTTCGGCGACCACAAAACCGTCACGATCACGGTCGAAGGGACGGCTGGCTTTCTCCGGTTCATCATTCCTTACGGAGATGGCCTTCATGACATTAAACCCGGCAATGCACAGGGGTGTGAGATTGGCCTCTGTCCCCCCTGCAATAACAGCATCTGCATCACCGTACTTGATAGCCCTCATGGCATCGCCGATGTTGTGGGCACCCGTCGCACACGCGGTTACGATACAGGTGTTGGGGCCTTTTGCTCCAAAACGGATGGCAATCTGCCCTGCCGCGAGATTGGCGATCAACATGGGAATGAAAAAGGGGCTGATTCGACTCGGACCTCGTTCGAGCAGGACCTTGTGGTATTTCTCGAGACTGGGAAGCCCCCCCAAACCTGTCCCCACAATCACCCCGACCCGACTCTCGTTGTGTTCGTTGATCTGGAGTTCAGCATCCCTGACAGCCATCTCCGCCGCCCCGATGGCGTAATGGATGAAGAGGTCCATCTTTTTCACATCCTTCTTCTCCACATAGTCCTCCGGATTGAACCCCTTCACTTCGCCGGCTATCTGAGTCTGCAGTTCGCTGGCGTCAAACCGGGTAATTCTGCCGATTCCAGATCGCCCCTCACAGACATTCTTCCATGCCGTTTCCACCGGATTGCCTGTGGGTGCAATCATACCCAAGCCGGTCACGACAACTCTTCTCTCCAAGGCCAGATCCCCCGCGAAATACCCTTATGTCGTTCTCTGAGCTGGGCAACAGCGGCCCTGCCCATGTCGAGTCACCTTCTTTCACTCTTCAGGCGATATCCATCAATCACGCAGGCTGATGGGACTTGATGTATTCGTAGGCATCGCCGACGGTGAGAATCTTCTCGGCTTCCTCGTCCGAGATCTCCGTTCCGTACTCCTCCTCCAGGGCCATCACGAGTTCAACCAGATCGAGTGAATCAGCCCCGAGATCATCGATGAATTTCGCCTCAGGAACAACTTCGCTCTCGCTGACACCCAGCTGCTCCACGATAATCTCCTTTACCCGTGTTTCGATATCCATACAGCTCATACCTCCTTTGTCTGAAATCATGGGGTTTTCATCTCATGTCAGTATCCATCGACACGGGATACTATCTTTCTCATGAAAACCCGATGCTTGTCAATCTCCCTCCATGTTCCCCCCGGGCGGGCCTCTTCCACCCCGGCCGTCGAGCCTACATGTACAGGCCTCCATCAACCTGGAGAACCTGTCCGGTAACATAGTCCGAACCACCTGTCACAAGGAAGAGCACAGCCCTGGCAACGTCATCAGGGCTCCCCAACCGATCCAGAGGAATCAACCTCTTCAAGTCCTCCTTGACCTTCTCAGGGAGCGCCTGCGTCATAGGAGTATCGATGTAGCCGGGTGCAATGGCATTGACCGTTATGCCCCGCGAGCCGAACTCCCGGGCAAGGGTCTTAGTGAACCCAATGAGGCCGGCTTTCGATGCGGCGTAGTTTGCCTGCCCTGCGTTGCCCATCAACCCTACAACGGACGCTATATTGACGATTCTACCGCTCTTCTGTTTGGACATATAACGGAGCGCCGCCCTGCTGCAGTTGAAGGCCCCCTTGAGATTGACGCCGAGAACCACATCCCAGTCCTCCTCAGACATGCGAAGGACCAGCTTGTCCCGGGCAACGCCGGCGTTGTTGACCAGGATATCGATCCGGCCCAGGCCTTCCACGGTCTCGCGGACCATTCTCTCCCCGTCATCGAAGCGAGCCACGTTCGCTTCCACAGCCAGAGCCCGCCGCCCCATCTTCTCAATCTCCCGAGCAGTAGCCCGGGCCATCTCCCCGTTAATATCCGAAACCGCCACATCGGCCCCGTTCCTCGCAAGTGTCACTGCCACGGCCCGCCCGATGCCCTGGGCCCCGCCGGTAACAAGAGCAACTTTCCCCGTGAGTTCCATTTCTACGCGGTCCCCTCCAGGATTGACTTCGTCTTGTTCAGGCTCTCGGTATCCTCGACATTGGCCAATCTCGCCGTTCCGTCCACACGTTTGAGCAACCCGAGCAGCACCCTGCCGGGCCCCAGCTCAATGAATCCCCTGACAGCCCTCGATATCATGAGCCGCACCGATTCTTCCCAACGAACAGGCGCGCTTATCTGCTGAATCAGCAGCTTTCTTATCCGCTCCCGGGAAATGTTCGGCTTTGCATCCACGTTAGCCACAACCGGAACCTGAAGATCTCTTATCGTAATGCTCTCCAAAACCTCTTTGAGCCGCCTCGCTGCAGGCTCCATGAGAGGAGAGTGAAAGGGCGCACTTACAGGGAGAAGGACGGCCCTCTTGGCCCCCCTCTCCTTGGCCAGCTTGATGGCTCTCGTAACCGCTCCTGTGTGGCCGGAGATAACGATCTGCCCGGGGCAGTTGTAGTTTGCCGGTGTAAGCACCTCTCCTTGAGCCGCCTCTTCGCAGATCCCGCTCACCGCGGCGTCATCGAGCCCCAGCAGGGCGCCGATGGTTCCCTCTCCCACTGGAACCGCCTCCTGCATGAACTGCCCGCGAGCTCTCACAGCCCTCACGGCATCCGCAAATTCGATGGCCCCTCCTGCCACGAGAGCAGCATACTCTCCCAGGCTGTGACCGGCCAACAGGTCCGGCGACACACCGGTCTCCGACTGCAAGACCCTTGAGGCCGAAACACTCACGGTCAGGATGGCGGGTTGAGTGTTGGCCGTCAGCCTGAGCTCTTCCTCAGGCCCCTCGAAGCAGAGTTTCGATATCTTCATCTCGAGAACGTCATCCGCCTCTTCGAAGGTCTCTCTCGCCACCTTGAAGTTCTCGTACAGGTCCTTTCCCATACCCACATACTGGGATCCCTGTCCCGGAAAGACGAAGGCCACTCTGTCCATCCCTGCCCCCCTGTTATCTCTGTCGCCGGCGACTGGCATATTCCTTGCTCAAAGCCAGGCCGATCACGTTCCGTTGGATCTGGTTGGTCCCTTCGAAGATCTGAAGGATCTTTGCATCCCGCATCATCTTTTCCACCGGGTACTCCTTCATATACCCGTATCCCCCAAAAATCTGGACCGCATCCGTGGTAACCTTCATGGCTACGTCGCTGGCGAAGACCTTCGCCATACCCGAGATTTTTGAGTAATCCTTCGGGTCGCTGTCTATGAAACGGGCCGCAGAGTAAACCAGAGCCCGGGAAGCCTCGACAAGGGTTGCCATATCAGCCAACATGTGCTGGACCGCCTGAAAAGCGATGATCTTCCGGCCGAACTGCTCCCGCTCGCGGGCATATTGAACTGCTTCGTCCAGGGCTGCTTGGGCGAGACCGACCCCGTGGGCTCCCACACCGGGACGAGTCTTGTCGAAGGTTTTCATCGTAATAATAAAGCCCATTCCCGGCCTCGAGATGAGGTTCTCCTTGGGAATCCGACAGTCCTGAAAGATCAGTTCCCTGGTAGCAGAGGCCCGGATCCCCATCTTCTTCTCCTTCTTGCCGAAATTGAATCCAGGGGTACCTTTCTCCACAATAAAGGCACTTGCCCCTCGCGGCCCCTTGCTCCTGTCGGTCACAGCGATAATGCTGTAGATCTCCGCTTCGCCACCGTTGGTGATCCATTGCTTGGTCCCGTTGAGGACATACTCGTCCCCGTCGAGAACCGCCGTCGTCCGGATCGCCCCTGCGTCGCTCCCCGCATTCGCCTCTGTAAGCCCGAAAGCTGCCAGCCGCTTTCCAGCAGCTATATCCGGAAGATACTTCTTCTTCTGCTCTTCGCTACCGTATACCAGGATCGGATAGGCACCCAGACTACTGCCGGCATAGCTGACGGCCACACCGAGACAACCCCTGGTCATCTCCTCCACGGCAAGGCAGTTCTCAAAGACCCCGCCCCCAAATCCTCCATACTCCTCCGGAATGCAAACCCCGAAAAGGCCGGCATCGGCACAGACTTTCATGATCTCTCCGGGGAATTCCTCCTTCTCATCAAGTTCAGCCCGGACAGGAATCACCTTCTCCTGAGCCACCTTTCGTGCCAAATCCCGGATCATTTTTTGGTCTTCAGTCAGAAAATAGTCCAACGGTTCCTCCTCACAACGCAGCAAGACTCATTTGGTCACGACCAGCCCTCATTGAAAACGACCGGGTACCCTTTCTCAACCAACCTTACCCCCTCTTCGGCCTCCCTCCGGCGAGAGACACTGCCCCGGAAATTCCGCAACCTTCACCCCGCGGCCGTTCTCCAATGACCACCAGTTAAGCTCGCTATTTTACCGTTTTCAGCACACACAATCAACCCACTCTTTTCGAATTTTTCCGATCCCCGCTCCGCGGCCCTGACAGGCCCCCGTCATCTCATTGTGAGGACCCTCCAGAATCCGAAAAAAGAACGGCTCTACCGGATAATCTTTCCCTTTAGCTGATCGATAAACCGCATGACCTGACGCTGACCCAGCCTGAGCAATTCCTGGTTCTTGGCCAGACCTTCCATGAGAAACCTGTTGAACTGACTCTCCACCAGGTTGTTTGCCAGGCCCACGGCATTTGCGATAGCCTTCGGCGTGGAGTTGCCGTGACAGATCACACACGTCCCGTTGATACCGAGAAGCGGAGCTCCACCGTACTCCGAGTAATCCCCCTTCTTGGCCACCTCCTTGAACACGGGCTTTATCAGCAGATATCCCAATTTCGCCCTCAGGCTTTTCCGAATCTCCTCCCGAAAAATCCGTTCCAGTACCTCGGCCAGCCCCTCGCTCATCTTGAGACCCACGTTACCTACAAATCCGTCACAAACCACCACATCGGCACTGCCGTTGTAAATATCTCTTCCCTCCACCAAACCGATGTAGTTCAGACCGCATCTCTTCAGGATCATGTGAGCTTCACGGGTCAGTTCGTTGCCCTTACCCTCCTCCGAGCCGTTACTCAAAACACCCACCCGGGGATTCTCCTTCTTCAGGACGCGGCTCGCGAAGACCGATCCCATAATTGCGAACTGTACCAGATGAAAGGGCTTGCAGTCCACATTGCCCCCCGCATCGAGAAGGAGGGAAAACCCCTTCGCCGTGGGGTGAAACGTGACAATAGCAGGCCTGTCCACGCCCTCTATCTTCTTGAGGACAAACATCGCCACCGCCATGGTGGCTCCTGAATTCCCGGCGCTCACCACGGCATCGGCCTCTCCTCTTTTCAGGAGGTCAAAGGCAACCCGAATCGACGAGTCCTTGATGCGTCTCACCGCTGTCGAAGGTGAATCAGCCATTCCAACCACTTCAGAGGCATGCCGAACACTCACCAGGGGTGAGGCCGACTTCTCCTCCTCCAACAGGCTCGAAAGCCGCTCTTCGTCTCCCACCAGAATCACCGGGATTTTCCTCTCCGCAGCGGCAGAGACCGCCCCAGTGACTATGGCTTCCGGGGCATGATCACCCCCCATTGCATCGACTGCAATCGCCATCAAATCACTCGCGGTGCTTAGGTCTCCTTAATCTCCAGAACCTGTCTCCCCCTGTAGGTACCACAATGGCGGCAGACTCGGTGCGGAAGCTTCGGCTCGTTACACTGGGGACAAAGGGAGACGGAAGGGACAGAGAGTCCCTGATGGGTTCGGCGTTTATCTCTCCTAGCCTTGGAGTGCCTTCGCTTCGGAACGGCCATGGTGTATTCCTTCTCTATTGCAGTTTCAGATCTCTCAACATCTCAAAAACCGAGAATCCGGTATCCCGCCGACATCCGCAGTCGCCCTCGTTTAGATTCGCCCCGCACTGAGGACACAACCCCCGGCAGTCTTCACGGCACAACGGTTTGAAAGGGATGTTCAGAATGATCTGTTCCCGGATTAGCCCAGATAGATCGACCTCATCTCCTGAAAAAAAACTCGCTTTCAGATCCTCACTTACCAGTTCAATCTCTTCTTCCTGGACTATATCCGTCTCGGGGAACAGGGTGACATCGATCTCCGAGGTCAGGGGAAACGAGAAGACCTCGAGGCATCGGCAGCATTCGAGGCCCAGAACCGTGTGGAACCAACCTTCGACCTGGACCCCCCTGCCCGAGGTCCTCACTGTAATCATCGCTTCGAGGGGCTCGGCGACGGCAAACTGCCGCCTCGGTATGTCGTCGAAATACCGATCCCATTCTTCTTTCGGGTCCAGGAAATGAAAGACCAGACCCTTCTCTGCAATATCTTCAACCCTTACCTTATGCAAGGCCAGCGGCGATGTCTCCCTGCATCCTGGGAACGAAAAATCTTGAACTCATAAGTATATGACCCAGATGCGGTTTGTCAAGCAAAAATCGGTCCACTTTCTCTGCTCGCCGTTCTCCAGAGCCGGAAAGCCTGGGAGAATCTGCCTCGCCTCTCCCCAGGTCCATCCTCTCCCCCCGGCACGGAAAAATCCCGAGAGGAACGACTTGAATCTTGGCATGCGATATGTTAACTACCCTGTTATCCTTTTCATCCCTCATCCGCGAAAGGAGAACCCCCCATGTCAGAGTGGAATCTCGCATTCAAAGTGTTCCTTTTCGGTTTTTCCGGCGTTTTCGTCGCCCTCGCCCTCCTGATGGTCTCGATCCTCATCTCCGGGGCCATCGCCCGCACGGTCAAAAAAACCAAACATTAAAGGAGAAACCGTACCCTCATGGAGACGTCGTTCATAAATACTATAGTCCTCAAAACCGGGATTGTCCACCTCTACTGGGGCCATGTGGTTATGTGGCTCATCGGATTGGCCTTTATCTACCTGGCCATCAAGAAGGAATTCGAACCCCTGCTTCTCGTTCCCATAGGCTTCGGCATATTCATAGTCAATCTCCCCTTCACCCCCTTGATGGGCATCAACGAGGAGGGGCAACGTGAACTGATCAACATCTTTTTTCACTACGGCCTGGAGTGGGAGGTTATACCTCCTTTGATTTTCCTGGGAATCGGGGCGCTCACCGATTTTGGCCCCCTTATCGCGAACCCCATGACCCTCCTGCTCGGTGCTGCCGCTCAGTTCGGCGTCTACGTGACCTTTTTCGGGGCCATCCTTCTCGGTTTCAAGGTCCCGGAGGCTGCCTCAATCGGTATCATCGGAGGGGCTGACGGTCCCACGACCATCTATCTGACAGCCAAGCTTGCACCCCACCTGCTGGGCGCTACAGCCATCTCAGCATACTCTTACATGGCTATGGTCCCCCTGATTCAGCCTCCTATCATGAGACTGCTGACCACGAAGAAGGAACGTGCCATCCGCATGAAACAACTCCGGCCGGTCTCGAAGCTGGAAAAGATACTCTTCCCCCTGGTCGGGACCGGCATTATCTGTCTTCTCGTCCCCGACGCCGCTCCCCTCATGGCCATGCTCATGCTGGGCAACCTTTTTCGGGAATGCGGAGTCGTGGAACGCCTCAACAAGGCCGCCCAAAACGAGCTGCTTAACATCATCACCATCTTCCTCGGCCTCTCGGTGGGAGCCACCATGAGGGCTGAGAGTTTTCTGAGTCCGAAACCCGTCTTCATCTTCATGCTCGGCCTCGTGGCTTTCGCCTTCAGCACCACGGGAGGACTCCTGCTGGCCAAGTTCTTCAATCTCTTTCTGAAGGACAAGATCAACCCTCTCATCGGGGCTGCAGGTGTGAGCGCCGTACCCATGGCCGCTCGAGTCTCTCAGCGGGTGGGGCAGCAGGCCGATCCGAAGAACTTTCTCCTCATGCATGCCATGGGGCCCAATGTGGCCGGAGTTATTGGAACGGCGACGGCTGCAGGCCTTTTTCTCGCCCTGCTCCGTTAAAGCCCCCTCAAACCAAGGAGGATTTCTTTATGGCAGATCAAGAGAAGAACCCAATCAAGATTACCGACCTGACATTCCGGGATGCCCACCAGTCACTTCTGGCAACCCGTATGCGGACCGAGGACATGGTGCCCATTGCCGAGGCGATGGACAAGGCGGGCTTCTACTCGGTAGAGGTCTGGGGAGGAGCGACCTTTGACGTGATGCATCGTTTTCTTGCCGAAGATCCCTGGGAAAGACCCAGGACCCTGAAGAAGCTCATGCCCAACACCCCATTCCAGATGCTGCTTCGAGGCCAGAATCTCGTAGGCTACAGGAACTACCCCGATGATGTGGTTGAGGCCTTTATCGAAAAGGCGGCAGAGGTGGGGATTGACATCTTCAGGGTCTTCGACGCTGTCAACGATGAGCGCAACTTCGAAACCGCCTTCAGAGTAATCAAGAGATGCGGGAAGCACATTCAGGGATCGATCTGTTACTCTCTTACCGAGCGGAAGATGGGCGGGCCTGTTTACAACCTCCAGTACTACCTGGACAAGGCCCGTATCCTGGAGGACATGGGGATCGACAGCCTGTGCATAAAAGACATGGCTGGCCTGATCGCTCCCTACGACGTCTACGATCTCATTAAGGCGCTCAAAGAGACCGTCCGGGTCCCGATCCAGCTTCATACACACTTTACCAGCGGTATGGCCTGCATGACCTACCTCAAGGCTATTGAGGCCGGGGTCGATATGATCGACACGGCCCTTGCTCCCCTGGCCCTGCGCACGGCCGCACCTGCGGTGGAACCCTTCGTGGTGGCTCTCGAGGGGACCAGCAGAGACCCAGGACTCGACTTGAACCATCTCCTCAAACTCGGCGAGTACTTCGAAACGGTTGCTCCAAAATACAGGGACTTTCTCAATACGACCAGGATGGCGACCATCGACACCCAGGTGCTGAAACATCAGGTTCCTGGAGGGATGATATCGAATCTGGTGAACCAGTTGAGAGAGCAGAAGGCTCTCCACAGGATAGACGAGGTCTATGCCGAGCTTCCCAGAACGAGGGCGGATCTTGGATACCCCCCTCTTGTCACCCCTACCTCCCAGATCGTGGGTGTTCAGGCGGTGCTCAATGTCCTGGCAGGGCGTTACAGGATGGTCTCCAATCAGACAAGGGACTATGCTGCAGGACTCTATGGAAGACCACCCGTTCCCATCGACAAGGAGGTCCAGCAAAAGATCCTGAAGGGCTACCCAAGAGGAGAAAAACCCATAACCTGCAGGCCTGCGGACGTACTTGAACCCGAGTTGGAAAAGGCAAAAGAGGAACTGGGAGACCTGGCAAAAGACATGTTCGACGTGCTCATTTATGCTTTGTATCCGCACACGGGGAAACAGTTCCTCAGGTGGAAGTACGGCCTCGAACCGATTCCTGAAACAATGAAGCCCAAGACCCTGGAGGATATAAAGAAGGAAGACGAAGCCATGGCAAAGGCCAAGGAACAGGTGGAAAAGGAGAGGATAGGGAAGAAGTAGCCCCTACTGCCTGCCAGAGCTTCGAGGATAAAGAGGTTGTCCGAAAGTCAGGAAACCATCCGGATTTTTTCTTGACTTTCCCGGCGATTCCCATTATAAAAAGGAAAAATCCACGTGCCCGAAGGAGGTGAGCTGCTTCCATGAAGAAGGTCAATTTGGGAGTTCTTGTTGTAGCTGGTGTTAGTCTCTTGTTATTCGGTGTGCTGTGGGCCCAGCCAGATGTCTTGACCTTGAAGTCGAAGAAGGGGGACGTCACCTTTCCGCACAAGGCCCATACCGCGAGTTACGCCTGTGTGGATTGCCACCATAAGACAAAGACCGGGGAAACCCCCAAGTCATGTGCGGAGTGCCACAAAAAGGGCGCAACCGTATCGGCAATGAAGGCCTTCCACAGCAAGACCAGCCCCCACAGTTGCAGAGGCTGCCATACCAAGGAGGGCAAGGGCCCCAAGTATACCCCGTGCAGTAACTGCCACAAGAAGTAAGCTGCAAACGCAGAACTCCATAATCCGCCCTTGGTAATCCCCTGCAAGGGCGGATTTGTTCTATCAGGGATTGAAACCTCTCAAAACCCCGCACGGGCTAGCCATGATTCTCTATATCGGTGTGATCGGAGAGAGGATCTGCAACGAAAAAAACAGGAAGGCTGCCGAGAGGGTTGGCAGGCTGATCGCAGAGAATGGAGGGGTGCTTGTATGCGGCGGCATGGGCGGAGTCATGGAAGCAGCCGCTCGCGGGGCGGCCTCCGCAAAGGGGACCGCCATCGGAATCCTTCCAGGCACAGAGCGGCGGGAGGCAAACCCCTACCTCTCCTTTTCCGTGGTCACCGGGATGGGGGAGGGCAGAAACATCATCCTTGTCCGGTCTTGCGACGCCATAATAGCCATCGGAGGCGGCTACGGAACCCTCTCTGAGATCGCCTTTGCCCATAAACTCGACGTGCCTGTCGTGGGAATCGCTACATGGAGTCTGAAGAGAGGGGATAGGGTCGACGAGAAGATCGTCGTCCTTTCCGACGAGCATCAAGCGGTGAAGAAGGCCTTCGAGCTGGCCGGGAGGAGCACGGCCGGCATTCAGAGCGGAAGGGCCGTTTCTCTGTAGCTGCCACCAAAGGAACTTCCTGGGAACTGCCATGTCCATAGCCTTTTCCATCTCTCCGGCTTATCTGGACCAATACGAAGGAGTCCCCTTCGGGTTGACTTTGATTTCCGGATGTGAAAATCCGGTCAACCCAACCGGCTTCGACAGGCACAAGAGGAGACTCCTGAGAAAGATGAGAAAACGGGAGACCCTTGCACGGATCTCTGAACGTATCGACACGTACGAACGATTCTTCAGTCGCTTCGGTTTTGAATGTCCCCTGCCAGGCCATCTCAAGAGAACGGTCCACAGTGGATTCCCCAGATACAACCTGATGGTGGATACCCACTTCATGGCGGAGATGTGCGCGGGGATTCTCGTTGCCGTAGCAGACCATGACCGTTTCGACGGGTCCTTGACCTTGGACCTGGCCGAGGAGGGAGAAACATGCCATGGTATGGGGGGGCGCGATCTGATCACGAAGCCGGGTGAAATCGTGCTGAGGGACGGGAGAGAGATCGTCTGTAGCCTCTGCCAGGGGCCAGACGAGAAGACCAGGGTAACGGGGGATACGCAAAACGTTCTCTTCTATGCCTACGGGGTCCCTGGAATTGAAGGGCTCTATCTCAGGCAGGGACTTGCCATCGCCGCGGAGACGGTCGCCCAGTTCGGTGGTGGAACCATAGAGGAACTCGAGGTCTACTAGAAAGGGATGGGAAGGGCACATCGATGCCCCACTCGTAGATAATATGCACCAGCAGCACCTTACCGGGATTTGCGTTGAGCAGCAGCCTGATCCCATACTCCATGTAATCCTAGAAAAACTCCTCGACCCAAGAACTGAGACAGGGAAGAATCGGCTTTTTTCGCAGCGAGTCGTGCTGCCCGTGAAAGGCAATCTCGTTGGTGAGGCAGAGGGACCATGATCGGAACAGGCCTGGGGGATCTGGCCAAGGGATTCTCATTCTCTCTCCAAACCCGGGTGGAATACGGGATGGGGATTTCCAAGAAAATCGCCGATGAAATCCTGAGGTGCCACGGTACGAGGGTCCTGGTCGTGACGGATCCCGGGGTCTCTGAGGCTGGATTGGTCTCCCCTCTGGCCGGGCTGCTCAAGAAAAGGGGCATCCCCTTCGTGATCTTCGACAGGGTCGAGGAAAATCCCAGAGCCAAGACGGTCGACCACGTGGCCGGGATAGCCGTGGAGCAAGGGGTGGATACCATTGTTGCCGTCGGCGGGGGAAGCAGTCTCGATGCGGCAAAAGGCGTGGCAGCGGTTGCCAGCCACGGTGGAACCATAAGTGACTACGAGGGATTTGGAAGACTCCCCCCTCCCGTAATACCCCTTATCGCTATCCCCACAACCGCGGGGACGGGGAGTGAGGTCACCAACCGGGCCGTCATAACCGACGGGGCGAAAAAGAGGAAAATAACCGTGGGCAAACCCAATCTGGCTCCCTCCGTGGCCCTGGTGGATCCTGAGCTGACCTTCACTTTACCCCCGGCCATCACGGCCTCCACCGGGATAGACGCGCTGACCCACGCGATCGAGGCTTACACGGTCCTCTGCTCCAATCCATTGAGCGATGCCTTGGCTCTTCACGCTATCGAGCTCATATCCGGATACCTGGGCCAGGCTGTTGAGAGGGGTCACGATCCCGAGGCGAGGAGCGCAATGATGCTCGGCAGCCTGCTTGCCGGAATCTCGTTTGGCAACGCGAGCGTGGCGGCCGTCCACTCCATGGCAGAGGTTTTGGGTGGGATCTTTGATGTGCCCCACGGGGTCGCAAACGCCATATTCCTCCCCTACGTGATGGGATTCAACCTACCTGCAGCCCAGGACCGCCTGGCAAGAATCGGATGGACCATGGGTGCCGGCGGTACGGACTCCTCCCCCGCCCCGGAGGCGGCACGCCAGGCCGTGTTCAGGGTCTATGGGCTGGTCAAAGAACTGGGAATCCCCTCCTTGAGGAAGACGGGCGTGTCTTGGAACGATCTCGACCATCTGGCGGCCGTTACCTATCAGACTGCAAAGACCCCCTACAACGCCCGAGACATGGAAGAGGCCGACTTCCTGGAACTCTTCAGGAAGGCCTTCAAGGAAGAAGAGCCTGTCTGACCCCGATCCTCAATGCCAGCCGTGGGGCTGCCTGCCAACTCAGTGGAACAGCCCTATTGCCAGATCCATAGTCTGATCAGACCCACAAAAAAAGGAGCCACAGCATCACCGCGACTCCCCAAAATCCTCGATAGCGGGGGGAGGATTTGAACCTCCGACCTTTGGGTTATGAGACGGATAAAAGATTTGTGATTTCAATGATTTCAACAACTTATGCTTGCAAAATGCGGCAAAATGGGGTAGAAATGAGGCAGAATCTGCACCCTATACGCACCCAAATTTTAGGGGGTGAGACGGATGACAAAGACCATCAGACAACTGGCAATCGAATATCTCCAGGAGGAGGTCAACGCCTGGGCCGGCACCAATATCAATGAGATGCCCTCTCTCCAGAGAGAGTACCATACTCTGGAGTACCATAAGGCAAAGGGAGCTATTTCTGAACGCGAGTATCTAGACTATCGGCAAAAGATGTGGGACCAGGACCTGCCCCCGCTGGAGAGGGCCATAAAGGATTTTATCTGCTTCAGCCTTTTCCGGGAAAGAGCCGAGGTCTTGGAGGCCAAGGCGCGAGCGGGAGACCAGGAGGCTAGAGACAAACTAGGTCTCGCCTTCACAAAGGCCGGCCACGTGACCCAAAAGGCCCTGGGAGTCGCCAGACGTGGGATAAGGCAACACAACGCCAATATGGTTTTTTGGCTTTTGAGGCACCAAGATGTCATTCGGGAGTGGACCCTGACGGAGCTTGTTGACAAAATGGAGGCCTGTAATGTCAGGCAAGACCAGGTACCGATCCCTCCCGATACCCAAAAAACAGACAAGTTAGTCAGGGGCGAACTCTACGCCGGCCATGCTCGGGAGAAATTCACCGAAAGGATCAGAAAGCTGCTTAACGAGATGAAACTGAGAACCAAGGGAAGCCGTTGAAATAATTCAACAATTTTGGTGGAAGTTAACGACTTCCCGTGACCCCATGGAACCCCGCTGCTATCCTTTAAGAAAAGGATGCGCGGGGTTTTTCAATGATCGATAAGGAGCGACCGGAGGTACTCGCATTTTTTCATGGGGTCACAGTCGGGATCTGGTGGCTGCAATTCGAGCAAGAGTTCGGGCGGGAACCCACCCAGGTGGAGATTCGGGACTTTTTGGACGAAATCCGACGACGGAAAGTGGTTCCCATGATGCGGGAGGGGAAAGCCTAAGTGGCAGTGGCTCGAGAGTATATGAAACTCCGGGATCTCAAGACCTACAGCGGGTTGTCGGTGAGGACCCTTCGCAAACTGTTGAGGACGAAAGGCTTACCGTACTACCGGCTGGATGGCGTGATCTTGGTCAAGCGAGCCCACTTCGATGAGTGGCTGGAGCAGTTCCGAGTGGGAAGCGAGCCCGAACGGATCGCGAAGGAGATTTTGCGATGAACCCTTGGGACAGCGACAGTTTGCGGACGGCCAGCAGTGAGGAGAGATTGGAAGTCTGTCTGCTCGCACTCGGCGAGGCGGTCAGGCTCCTGGCCTTGCAGGCACGCCGATGGAGTGAAGTGATGGATACCCTGGACGGGACCGTCAAAGCGCTGGCGAAAATCGCGGCGAAGCTCGACGCGTTGGCGATCGAGCAAGCCCTGCTGGAAATGTCAACGGGAGACAAAGATGCAGACGAATTGGCGAGCTCTTATGCCACGAAGCGGTTGGCTCAATGACTGGATTTCATACTGCGAACATGGAACGGATGCCCCCGTAACTTACCATCTGTTTGGGGGGTTGGCTGTCCTCGGCCTTGCAGTGGCCCGGCAGGCGTGGGTTTCGTGGGGTCACGACCGGCTCTATCCCAATCTCTTTGTCTGCTTCGTCGGGGCGAGCACCTGGCCCCACAAGAGTACCAGCCTCAAACTCGCCAAGAGGCTGGCCTTCGCTTTCGATGAGGACAGGGTCTTCTCGGATCGATTCACCCCTGAAGCCCTGCTCCAAGAATTGAGCAAAGATTCGGTGCTCGCAGTCTTCATCGACGAGTTCGGGGAGTTTTTGAGCCAGATAGATTCACGAGAATATCTAGGCGGTCTTAAAGGGGACCTTGCCGAACTTTATGGCTGCCCGGACGTGTTCAAGACTTCACGCGCGCAAAGGAGCTACAGGGCTCAAGAGGTCTTTCTCTCGATCCTGGGGGCGACGACTCCCCACTGGATCCGCGACCGAGTCAAAGAGAGAGACATCCTCGCCGGTTTGCTCCCCAGGATCCTATTTGTCCCGGAAACGAAGAAGGAATTCCAGTATGACGTGCCGCCGCGAGTTCCAGAGTCGGAGAAAAACAAAGTTTTGATAGGACTTAGAAGGACGATAGACAAGATTACGGGCATTGAATTCGAGCTCGGTGAGGAAAGCTATCTTGCCTTTGTCGACTGGAAACGGCAACTCGAAAAAGAGGCGATGAGGGACGAGCACGAACCCCGTCTCAGTCCTGCCTATGCGAGGCTCCAGGAATACTTGCTGAAGACGGCGATGTTACTGGAGATTTCAGACGGCAACCTCAAGGGTACCATAGGCCGGGGGAAAATGGAACAAGCCATCGAGATGATGAACGGGCTTAAAGAGTATTTGCGGTATCTGGTTACCGAGGAGCTAGGCCAGGATGGATATATGCAAAGGATGAGGAGGATCGTAGCACTGGTCGAGAAATATCCGGGGAAAGACCGGCGCTTCTACAAGAATTACAGTCATATGACCTCAAGGGAATTTGGCGACCCGTGGGAAAGCTGCTTGGCCGAGGGCCGGATTCGCTTCGACAAGAAGTGCAAGGGCTTCATGATTTCGGAAGGCCAGATGTAAGCAATGTAAACGCGTGTAAGCATACCATTTGCTTACATGATTTTTGAAGCCAGTTCTACGTTTGAAGTTAATTGTAAGCATGTAAACATAGGTATACACTCACACACGTTTTTATAGAGAGAGAGGGGGATATAAGAGTATTGCTTACATGCTTACAAATCGGCGGAAAACATTGGCAGAGTAGGACGAGAGGTGTAAACAAACGCATGCTTACAACGGGGTTTACTGCTTACAAGATACAAGGTGTCTCCCCTTTTCGTCTCCCGTTGAGGGGAGGGGTAAGGGTGG
>JAFDHF010000008.1 GCA_019308905.1 Deltaproteobacteria bacterium | reverse complement strand
TGTTGCTCTATAGCTGCTCCAGCCATAGGCGGCTGGATGTTTGACCATACCTGCCCTGACCGGGTTCAAAACCACGTATCTGCAAAGCTCCAGCAGGTAGCTCTCCTGCTCCACGAGAATCGACTTGAATCTTCCCTGAAAAACATGACCCGCCCGGTGATGTCTCCGGTTGAACCTCTGGGTATAGACCCCGTTGAGGTATCGCATTCCCAAGGACAAGTTGGCGTCAACAGTCTGGAGGACGAGGTGATAATGGTTCTCCATAAGGCAGTAGGCATGGCATAGCCAGTTGTATCTTTTGACCACATCCTCGAGGATGGTAAGAAAGGCTCTTCTGTCAAAATCGTCATCAAACACAGGTAACCGGGCGTTACCTCTGGAAGTGATATGATAGACGGCACCCGGATATTCGATTCTGAGAGGCCTGGCCATAATCGAAAATAATAGCATTCAAGATGTCGCAATGCAAGACCTGACCCTACGGGCTCACTGCCTACGGGCTCACCGTTCTTGCTCTCTCCATTGCGATCACAACATTACGATGGAATATATGATACGGAATGCCTGTGTTGAGATGACCGAACTTTTCTCTGTATCCTTTTTCTGTCAGTTCAACCAGATAAGGTAGATGGAATAAATCTTCCCAGTCCGGGATTTTCTTTTGAAAGGTTTCGGTCATTTTCGTTATTAGAGGATTGTGAAGATGCTTTTGGTTCCAGGGACAGGCTTCTTGACATATTTCGCAATCACCTATTCTATTTTCCATAGTGGCCTTCGCTTTTTCAGGTAGATTTTCAGCCATCAAAAGATGAGACATGCACTTTTTTCTATCCAACACATATGGCTGATCAAGTGCTTCCAACGGGCAGGCTTGTTGACACTTGTCGCAGCTGTAACACCGGTTTGGTTCGACCTTGATGTTATGTTCAAGATCCGCGTTTGTTATGATTCCTCCAAGAGCCAAAAATGTTCCATACTTTTTTGATATGAGCAAGGAATGCTTCCCTTGCCATCCTAAACCTGCTCTTACTGCAGCAAGTTTCAATGGAAGTATTGATCCTCCTTCCTTAGAACCATCGCAAAGGATCGTTTGATATCCCTCATCCTCTAAACAACAAACAATCCGTTCCAAGGGTTTGACAACATCAAGGAAAAATCCTGAGAGATAAAGCCTGCTCGTACGTCCAAACCATGGATTTGCCCAAGCCGGTAGAGTTAGCCAACCGATGTAGATGCCGGCAATAATGAGAGTTTTTGCGCCAGGTAAAGACAGATTCGGATATCGCCTTCTAGAGTCTTTTAATGCATAGTCTGTGAATTCGGATGGCTCAGCAAAACCTAAAGCATCTATTCCTATGGTGTCAGCAAGATTTCTGATCTTTTCTGAGAGTACGTGTTTTTCCATTTCGTTGTCACTGATTCTTGATCGATTTGTCAGTGCAGACTAATTCTACAATTGGAAAGTTTCCAGGACTTCCTATAGCACAGGAAGCTGCAGTTGTCAACGTTTTTGACAGAATGGGGCTAATTCTTCGGGAGGAAACGGTTGATGAAACTCGGGGAGCACGTGGAACTTTCCCTTTGCCAGACCTATCGGCCGCCGGGATTTTCTGCCCGGGGGCGGGGTGGGAAAATTGTTTTCAGAGTATCCTTCTGATATGATTTATATGCCTTCGAAGTGGTGTGGAAGGCTTTCGGCCCCGACCGACCTGGATGAAGCCCGAAAGACCCAGGCGGGTCTGCCGAGGGCTTGGGCGGCGAGTCCCGGCCTGTGGATTGGGAGGAGAATGAGACTCGACAGACTTCCGTTTGCAGAAAACAGCGTCCTCTTCGGATGCGACCCGACCCCCGGCATCGTGTCGATGGAGCTGGAAGGGGAGGACCGGATCCGGGTCTTCAGGAAAGAGGACGGGCGGGTCGTTTCTGAGACCCAGCCCTTTCATCCTTTTTTTCTCCTTTCGGACCTTTCTCTCCTTGAGGGGATCGAGTGCCCGGCCGAGGTGAGGAGCCTCGAGGGATCGGGGGAATACCGTTATCAGGTGACCTTCCGCTCCTGGCACGAGATGGACCGTGTGAGGAGAGCCGTTTCCAGGAAGGCTGGACTTCCTGCCGGCCATCCGGATTCGCCGGTCTATTCTCTCAATGACCCGATCCAGCAGCATCTCATGGTTACAGGGCAGACCTTCTTCAAGGGCCTCGCCTTCGAAGAGCTCAGGAGACTCCAGCTCGACATCGAGACCTTTTGCCCGGAGGGTTACGAGTTCCCGAACCCGAACCGTGAGACCGATCGTATCATCGTCGTCTCTTTTTCCGACAACACGGGCTGGGAGAAGATCATCTCAGGCGAGAAGCTCTCCGAGAAGGAGATGCTTGAAGAGCTTGTCGAGATCATCCAGGAGCGGGATCCGGATGTGATCGAGGGCCACAACATCTTCAACTACGATCTCGACTACATAGCCCTCAGGGCAAGGCGGCACGGGGTTGCCTTGAAGCTCGGCAGGGAGGGTAGACCGGCCAGGTCCCGGTCTTCTCGGGTGATGATTGCGGAGAGGACCATAAACTATTCCAGGTGGGATGTGTACGGCCGTCACGTGGTCGACACCTTCATACTGGCCCAGTTCTACGACGTGGTGACCAGGGAACTGGAGAGCTTCGGGTTGAAGCAGATCGCAAAGCAGTTGGACCTGGCTTCGCCTGAAAGGACCTATCTCAAGGGAGACGAGATCTCGTGGCACTTTCTCCACTCCCCGGAGAAGTTGCACAGATACGCCCTGGACGACGTGCGAGAAACGCGGGCCCTGAGTGACCTTCTGAGCAGGAGCTACTTCTTGCAGGCGCAGATCTTTCCCCTCTCCTACCAGAACGTTATCGTCCGGGGAAATGCGGCCAAGATCGATTCCCTGTTCATGCGGGAATATCTCAGGCAGGGCCGTGCGATCCCGAAATTGGAAGGGGCCCGCCCCTTTGCCGGTGGCTATACGGATATATTTTTCAAGGGGGTGGCCAGGGGGGTCGTTTACTGTGACGTGAGATCCCTATATCCGTCTCTGATGTTGTCAGAGGGCATAAGGCCGCGGAAGGACGAGCTGGGCATATTCTCCGAACTTCTCTCAGTGCTCAGGGACTTCAGGCTCCGGGCCAAGGACATGGCCGCTCGGGCCGCCTCCGTTGAGGAGAAACGGTTTTTCGAGGCTCTCCAGTCCACCTTCAAGATCCTTATCAACTCCTTTTATGGATACATGGGACACGGCCAGGCCCATTTCAGCGATTATGATCAGGCAGAGAGGATAACGGCAAGGGGCAGGGAGATCCTCCAGTCGATGATCGAATGGCTCAGGGGCAGAGGATGCCAGGTGGTGGAGATCGACACCGACGGCATCTACTTTGTCCCCGGAGGCGGGATCGCCACGGCTCGAGAGGAAGAGGATCTGGTCAAGGCGCTTTCGGACTCCATGCCGGAGGGAATCACCGTCGAGTACGGGGGGCGTTACAAGGCGATGTTTTCGTACAAGATCAAGAACTACGCTCTTCTCGACTATGACGGGAAACTCAGGATCAAGGGGTCGGGCCTCAGATCTCGAGGACTGGAGAAGTTCCAGCGTGCCTTTCTCGAGGAGATGATCTATCTGCTTCTTGCCGGCCGGAAGGAGGAGATCCCCGATCTGTTCCACCGGTACCTGGAAGAGATCGCAGGCCACCGGTGGGACGTGAAGATGTTCATGAAGACCGAGATGCTCCAGGATTCTCTCGACAAATACAGGGAGAAGATCCGCAACAATTCGAGAAATCGAAGTGCCTCCTACGAACTGGCCCTGAGATCAGAGAAACGGTATCAACCTGGGGACCAGGTCTCCTACTATGTGACCGGAGACACGGAAAGGGTTCAGGTCTACGATAACTGCAGGCTTGCCAGGGAGTGGGACCCTCGCCGCCCGGACGAGAACGTCCGCTATTATCAAAAAAAGCTGAGGGATCTCTACAGGAAGTTCAGCGGGTTTTTCGAGGAAGATGGGAAAGCCCGTTCTTCCGTTTCTCCCTAGCGAGATTTCGGAATGGACGCCAGAAGAGCTTTAGAGGGTTTTGATTGTACCCGAAAGATTCGTCCACATTGATCTGAGAAGCGCGACATCGTTGCCGATTTCTATGATTCTACAACCCATGTCGATGTATTTCCTCGCCTCCCGGAGCCAGGGCCGGCCGACACCGATCCCGACGGGCTTGTTGTGTTTGGCGGCGACTGCTATGGTTCTTTTAAGGGCTTCTTGGACCTTCGGGTGGTTTTTCTGAGGTTGGCGCAGGCCCAGTGACATGGAGAAGTCGGACGGTCCAAACAGAATGAAATCGAGGCCTTCCATGGATAGGATCTCGTCGAGCCTGGTGATGACCTCGTCGTTTTCAACCATGATGCCCACCAGGAGCTGGCTGTCGCACCATTCGACCCAATCCCTGCCGGATCTTGCGCCCCATTGGCCGGAAAAGCACATGCTCGAGTATCCACGGGTGCCCCTGGGTGGGAATTTGGCCGCCTGTATAGCCTGTTCCACCTCTTCTCCGGTCCTGACGTCGGGTATCAATATCCCCCCGGCACCGATTTCCAGAGCCTTGTTGATCAGGTAGTGATCCCCCTTGTCGTGTCGAATGATCGCCGTGATTCCTGCAATGGTTGCAGCCCTGACCATGTGTTCCATCGACTCGTCGCGCCGCCATGAGTACTCATTGTCGATGCGGAGGAAATCCAAACCGCCGTAACCTGCGGCCTCCACGACCGCCGGGCTGTACGAAAAAATCGCCGTTCCCAGGGCGACCTTCCCTTGGTCGAGAATCTTCTTCAGCCTGTTGACCGCTTCCATCGTTGTCCTCCTGAATCGTCGATACCTTGGCACCTCATCTCGCTAGTTTGTGTGGGAGCAATGTTCAAGGACCTCCGGGTTTACCAGGCACTCCCTATCCGGTGTTCTCCCCTGGAGAATAGTGAGGATGTTCTTCGCCGCTTCGATACCCAATCTCCTGAAGGATTCCTCGGTGATGCCGGCTATGTGGGGGGTCAGCACGGTCTTGCCCGCATGGGCAAGACCGCTGATGTCCCTTGGAGGCTCGCTGGAGAAGGTATCGATGCCTGCCCCGGCTATTTCTCCCCCCTTGAGGGCGTCGATAAGGGCTTCCTCGTCTACAACTTCGCCTCTGGCGGTATTGATAAGCCAGGCTGTCCTTTTCATTATCCTGAACTCTTTCTCACCGATGAGGTGTCTTGTCTCTCGGGTCAGGGGGCAGTGGAGGCTCACGATATCCGCGCATTCGAGGAGTTCTTCGAGTTTTTCCACCCGTCTCACGCCGGGCGGAACCTCATCGGGTTTCAAGAAAGGATCGTACACGGAGACCTTCATCTCCAGAGGGGCCACCAGTTGTCTCACCCGGCGGCCTATTCGGCCGAATCCGACCAGCCCGAGGGTCTTGCCGGAGAGTTCCACACCCCTGTAGTTGGGCTTGTCCCAATGGCTCTCACGGATCCTGGCGTCCAGGCGTGGGATGTCCTTTGCGAGAGCCAGCATGAGGCCCAAGACGTGTTCGGCGACGGACTGGTAGTTTGCAAAGGGCGCGATCAGAACGGGAATGCCGAGTTCGGTTGCGGCACTTAGGTCGATGTTGTCGACGCCTGTGCCGTGTTTTGCGATGACCCTGAGATTCGGTGAGGCCTCGATCACTTCCCGGGTGATTCTGCCCATTCGTACGAGAAGGCCGTCCGTCCTTTTGTCACGAAGCACCCGTGCGATTTCGGATGGCTGGAGGTAGGGTTCTATGCACTGGACACTGCATTCTTTGCCGAGAAGTTCCATGCCCTCCTCGGCGATGGGAGGGCCCGTGATGACCACCTGGCTTGCAGAACGCTTGGCTCTTGACATGATCCTGTTCGGTCTACTTGTCGAAATCGGTTTTCATTTTCTCAACATCAAAATCCGGGGACTTGCAGAAATCGATGATCCTCCGTTCTCTTTGTTCGTACTCCCGGCAGGCTTCAGGCAACTCCCGGGCGATCTCATGGGGTATGACGACGACCCCGTGCTTGTCGGCATGAATCAGGTCGCCGTTTCTCACCACGAGGCCGCCTACCTTTACCGGTTTTCCCACCTCCACCATGTGCGAATAGGCATGCGATGGAATCACGTCGGCTGCAAAGAAATGGAAGCCCAGTGTGTGGACCTCGTCGAGATCGCGGACCCCGCCGTCGGTGACCACCCCTATGCATCCCAGGGCCTTGTGCCTGTTGGCATTGACCTCGCCCCAGAGGGAGCCGATGCATCGGGGCTGATCGAGATCGTGGATTACCGCCACCCTCGGTCCTGGGGTGCTGAGTATGTTGTCCCAGTGAGCGTGCCTGACCCTGCGGGCCTCCTCTGTCGGCGGCAGGTCGGCCATCATCGCGGCCGTACAGGCGTAACCCACCATCGGGCCCAGGTCGGGAAAGATGCATCTTATTCCCAACATGAAGCCCTGATTTCTCGGCCTCACATCAAAGGTTTCGATGGCGTTGGAGACCGCCGGTGTGGGCCAGGCCGCAAGGGCCTTGAGTTCTGCTTGTGATAGAGGTTCCATCCTGTTCTCCTCACTATGCTGGAATGTAACCCGGCCGAGAAAGCCGGGTTCCGAGGGGCCCGGGGGCTCGTCGATCATCCTGGATTCTCAGGGCCATATCTCAATGCTCGCCTCCGCATGGTCATGAACGAAAAATAGATCATGCCGGTGAACGCACAGAGGCCGACGATTTTTGCCCAGTAAAGGGGGTAGAAGAGGGATAGGGCAATCAGTAGTAACAGGGCTCGAGACGGCATACTCAAGTGGTGAAGCAGGAAGCCGCGCTCTGCCGCCACCCACGCGAGGACACCCACGGCACTGAGCAAGAATACGACGAGAACCGTAAGATAGGACTCGGCGAAAAAACTGATCTCAGGGTTGTACACCATGATAAAGGGGATCATAAAGCCGACCAGTCCGAATCGCCAGGCAACAAAACCGGTCAGCATGGGGTTTGCCTTTGAAATACTGGCAGCCGTGTAGGCACTCATGCAGACAGGTGGGGTCAGAGTCTCCATGACGCCGTAATAGAAGACAAAGAGATGGGCTAGTAACAGTGGTATGCCGAGTTTGCTCAGCGCCGGGCCCACTACCAAGACAGCGAGCAGATAGGTGGGTACGGTGGGAAGGCCCAGGCCGAGGACGATGGCGGAAAACATGGTGATAATCAAGGCTGCAAGTAGGTTGCCCTTTGCCAGTGATGTTATGATCTGGGAAAACTGCAAACCTATGCCGGTCGAAGCTATTGCATTGATAACGATGCCCAGTATAGCACAGATGGCCAACAGGGCAAGACCGTCTTGGGCACCCTGGCTCAGGGCCACGAGAATCTTCTTCGGGGTCATCCGCATGGTCTTGTCAAAGAGACTCCCGATTATGAGAGTGAGGATTCCGAGGACACAGGAGAATGCAGGCGAATGCCCCCTGATGAGCATGAAGACAAGGGTGCCGAGAGAAAAGCCGAGGATGGCGGCCTGGCGAATGAAGGCCTTGGTTACTACAGGGATCTCCTCTCGTGGAATAAGAGCGATGTCGCTTTTCTTGGCCTCGAGGTACACCAGAATCAGGAGGGAGATGGAAAACAGAATCGCGGGCAGCATCGAGCCCAGGCAGATCCTCAGGTAGGGAATTCCAGTTATTTCGGACATGATGAAAGCCGTTACTCCCATCACCGGAGGCATTATCTGTCCCACCGTCGAGGAGCATGCCTCCACTGCTCCCGCGTACACGGGCTTGTAGCCGACCTTGATCATCATGGGGATGGTGAAGTTGCCGGTTGCCACTACGTTGGCCGGGGCGGACCCCGAAATCGAACCGAACAACGTGGAAGACAGCACCGCCGTTTGGGCAGCACCTCCACGCAGTCGCCCGGCGGTCATGTAAGCTATCTTTACGAACACATCCCCGGCACCGGATACTCTAAGGAAGGCCCCGTAGATGAGGAAGATATAGATGATGCCTGCCATGACGGAGAGCACGAGCCCGTAGATGCCCGTCATGCCGAAGGAGCCTTCGAGTATTTCCACGATGTCGACTGAGGAATGACGAAATATCCACGGCAGGTAAGGCCCCAGCAGCAGGTAGAGGATGGAAACGAGTGCAACAACCGGTATGGAGAGGTCTGAGGCACGACGGGTGATCTCGAATACGACCAGAATGGTGACGACATAGACGACCAAGTCCGCGCGGTTGGGGATCCCTTGCCTGTATTGGGAAATGTCGAACCATTCCACGTACATATACAAGACGCAGCCGATCATTGCGACGATGCCCGACCAACTGATGATTTCATCAAGCCAGAAGAGACTCGACCTTGCCAGGGTGCGCCGCGAAAGAAATATCATCACGGCTCCGAGCATGAGCACCGTGCCCCTCTGGACGGGCACGGAATACTGGCCCCTTACTATCGTGAAGATAATGAACAGGCTTAGAGATATTCCCAGCACTTCGACGATATGTCGTTTCAGGGCAAGGTATTTCTGATGCTTCTGAGGAGTCTCCATTCCCTGTCTCGGCTATGTCAGCTTAGAACCCTACAATTAGGAAGGGCAATGTGCTAAACAGAAGAAGAGAGGGCAGCCTCTCCAGGCCGCCCTCTTCTGGGTGTTCACTTTATGGCGCCTACCTCTTTGTAGTATTTGACGGCGCCGGGGTGAAGGGGAGCAGACAGATTCTGCAAGGCCCCTTGCAGAGTGAGGGATTGGAGCTGCTTTGAAACCCCTTTCACCTCATCGAGATGTTCCCAGAACACCTTGACGATATTGTAGACGAGCTCTTCATCCATGTCCTTGCGCACCACGAGCATCAAGGGGACGGTCCAGGTGTAAACGGGTTCCGTGTTCACGACTCTGCCCCTGTATGCCTCTCTCAACCGCTCGGGTGTGAGGGTCTTCAGAAGGGTGTAAGGTCCCACGACGAATTCCCTCTGAAATCTTTCCCATCCCTGTTTTGTCATGGTTACGAGTCGCACCGGGATCTTAGAGGAGAGATCGGTGATCAGGGGCTGCGGCAGCCCGCCCCACACAAGGGCGTCATCCAGGCCTGCCTTGTCGCGAAGCTGGTCTACGGCCTGGCTTGTCTTGAGATACATGGCCTTGTAATCTCCTCTTTGGAGATCCAGGCCGTGAGCCTTTAGAACGCCCTGCGTCATGATTCCCCCAAACCCGCCAGGAAGCCCGAAATGAACTCGTTTGCCTTTCAGGTCGGTAATCACCTTTATTCCGGAATCAGCTCGTACCACGTAATTGCACCAACCCGTAACGATGGCAAAGAGTGCCCGGGTCGGGTCGTAGTACCTCTCCTTTGAATACGCCTTCTCCTTCTCGAAAAGCAGTATCCCCTTGCGGGCACACTCCAGGTGGGGCGAGCCGATGTAAGCGGTGTCCCATTTTCCGGCCACCATACCCCTGAGGAGTTTTGTCGTACCTCCCTTGGCCAGTACGGCCATCTTGACACCAGGCAGATACTTGTTGATTACGTTCGACCAGCCCACACCAAGCATATAGTTACCTGCAGTCATTGTGGTGCCGGTAAAACGAACCTCAATCTCCTTTGCCGTCGATAGAGATCCGATACAGAAAACGGTGATGAAGATCAATAGTGTTAGGATTCTTTTCATTTCTCCCTCCCTCCTCTTGCTTGGCCCTCTGAGTTCTCAGGGTTCATGAGTCTCTCACTTGTTTCTCTCACCTCCTTTCATTCCGGCCCCGCTCTTCGGTATCAGGCCTCGCTCGCGGCTACGTTTCTTTCAGGATAAAGGTGGTACGGGCTCCCTGCCTGATGACTGATAGAACCAGTTCCTCCCCCGGCTCCATGGGTCTCACTTCCGTCCAAGGTGCGAGGATCTTTGCGGCAGCGGCAAATTGGGGCGGATCCTCGGGGTCGCAGTAGTGGATGGGTACGGCGAGCTCGCAGCCTATCCATTGAACGGCCTGGGCCGCTTCTCGGGGCGGCAGGTCTTTGCCGTAAAGGGGAGAGGCAGCCCCCACGGGGATCAAGCCGATCTGGGGCCGATAGAGTAGGCCGATGAGTTTCATGTCGCCGAAGAGACAGGTGTCCCCGGCATGGTAGATTCTGAGCCCTCCTGGGGTAGTAATCAGGAAGGCGAGTGGTATACCTGTGCTCGGGCGCCCGGCGTCGTCCATAGCATAGCTCACGTGCTTGGCCTGTAGCACTCGGAGACTGACACCCTCCGTCTCCACCCTCCCCCCGTAGCTGCATGTCTTGACCTGTTCTTTGGGAAGACCCTCTGCGCGGGCCAGTTCGCGAACGAGATAGTCGCAAACCAGAAAAGCCTTGTCCCGGCTTGCAATGCGGAGGGAATCTCCCAAATGATCGAAGGCCGCGTGTGTTACCAGGATCGAGCCGACCCGGGGAATCCCCTCCGGGCCGAAAGGGGCGGAGGGGTTGCCTGTGAGCCACGGATCGATCAGGACCCGTTTGCCCTCCTCAGTCGTCAATAAGAAGCCGGAATTGGATAGATACTGAAGCCGCACTTCAGAACCGGTCATCTACGCTCCTTCGGCCTCTGGCCGCGGTCCACGCCTTTGCGGTGCCTCCCCCTGTCGTCGAGTTGAGCGAGGACGCGCTGCATGTTGTTGTTGGAGTGGGTCTCCAACAGGGCCCGGACTTCCTCTGCTCTCCTCTGTTGGAAGGCCTCGAAGATCTCTTGGTGCTCCCTGAAAGACTCCTGGGGCCGGCCTGGTACATCGAGAGAGAAAGAGGCTGCCCACCTCACCTGCCTGGCCAACAGCCTGTACGTTTCAAACAACTTCTGATTACCGGAGCAGTTGACGAGGAGATCATGAAATTGAAAGTTCAGATGCTGCAGCTTCTTCAGGTTCCCGGTATTCAGAGAGTCTCTCATCCCCTCCAGGACCGACTGAATCCTCTTCACGTCACGCTTTGTGGCATTCAATGCGCCTTTCATGGCACCAAACGCCTCAACCACGTTCTTCAATTCGTAGATGTCCCTGAACTCGTCGTGACTGAATTTTGCGACTTCTCTTGTGAGATGAGTCCTCCGTACTAGGTTCATCTCTTCGAGGCGCTGAAGCGCCTCCCGCGCCGGCGCCCGGCTGACTCGAAATTCCCTGGCAACACCGACCTCGCTCAGTCTGGTCCCCGGCAAAAGCTCTCCTGTCAGTATGCGGTCTTCAAGATTTCCGACGATCCTGTCGACCAGGGTTTCCCGGTTGAGATTGAATCTTATGTCCCGGACAGACGCCATCTCTGTGTTTCCCTCACGGCAGGGAACAGGGAAGCCGCAAAGACATAACCTGAATACCTGAATACAGGTATACCATTCTCCCCGATCTGTCAAAGAGCCCCATGCCGAAAAATCCCGGCGATATTAAAGAAGAGGACCTATCTGCTCGCGGATTCTTCTCATTCAGCGGATTTTCATCGATTTTCTAGGACAGGCTGAGCGACCTAGCGGACCAGACCAGACTGCCGGGCAGAGAGGCAACCGCGGGTCCTTTCCCTGTTTTCCTGCCGTGTTCAGGATCGGCATTTCATGGACAGGAAGGTATCGAGGCCCTTCCGGAAGCGGAGGATATCCGCATGGGCAAAATCCGCATAGTGGAGTATGATGCCCTCCAAGAGCCGCGGGTGTTCCGGTGAATCTTTACCGTGAGTGGCGATCAGGTGGACCAGATCGTTCGGGAGATGCTCCTGAAGTGCTATGAACGCTCCCCAGAAACCGTGCATGAATCTTTCTCCGATATCGGACTTGACGTACCGGTCTCCTCTCTTTTCGTACTCAAAGGCCTTTCCGAGATCATGCAAGACAACCGAAGCAATGAGAAGGTCTCGGTCGATGGAAATCCCCATGTTCTTTTCCACGAGGGAGGCGGTGGACAGGGCGGCTTCCATGACCCAGTTTATGTGGTTTACAAGATCTACCTCCGGGATGGCCACACTGAAGGGAATATCCTCGATGTTCTTGAAGGAGCCCTCTCTCAACGCCCGCACCCAGGCCTTGATGACTTTCTCCCTCAATTCCGAATCTTGAATCTCCCGGATGGCTGGGAATGTCTCCAGTATTTTCATGTGAATGCGCTTTTCCATGAACAATCCCCTCTGCTTCTCTTTTGCCCGGTACGAGAGCGGCCGGAGGGTCTTTACCCGGACATGGGGCGGCCTACCCGCCCAGATCGAAGTGGCAGGCTACGAAATGACCAGGGGCCGCCTCCCGCAGCGCGGGCTCCTCTTCGGAACATATCTCCTTGGCATGAGAACACCGTGGATGAAAACGGCAGCCGGGGGGCGGATCGGCCGGGCTCGGGACTTCGCCACCGAGAATCACGCCGGTGCTCGGGGCATCTGGGTCCGCGGGCAGGGCGGCCGAGAGAAGTCCGACGGTATAGGGATGGCAGGGGTGGCGATAGATCTCATCCGCATCGCCGTACTCCACCAGGCTTCCCACGTACATGACGCCGATGGTGTTGCTCATGTGTCTCACCACGGCCAGATTGTGAGCGATGAGCAGATATGTCAGCTCGAGCCGTTCCTGGAGACTCTTCAGAAGGTTCATCAACTGTGCCCGGATGGATACATCCAGGGCCGAGACGGGTTCATCGAGGACGATGGCTTTGGGCTCGGGAGCAAGGGCCCGGGCCACGGCTATCCTCTGCCGCTGCCCTCCGCTGAACTGATGAGGAAAACGGTTGACGCTTTCCGGATCCAGACCGACCTGGTGGAGAACCTCCTTCACCCTTTCGGCGATCGCCTTGCGGGGGAGAGCCCCGCTTACCGCCAGCGGCTCCGCCACGATTTCTCCCACGCTCATCCGAGGATCGAGGGAGCCGTATGGATCCTGGAACACGGCCTGAACGGACTCGCTGTACTCCTTGAGCTTAGGTTCGGGGAGTGCCAGGACATCCTCGCCCCCGAAAAGGATGGTACCGCTCATAGGCTTTTCGAGCAGCAGGATGAGCTTGGCGGTTGTCGTCTTGCCGCATCCTGACTCACCAACCAGACCAAAGGTCTCCCCTCGGCTGATGGAGAAACTTATCCCGTCGACGGCCCTTATCCAACCGGTCGTTTTCTGTCTGACCAGCCCCCTGGTGATGGGGAAGTACTTCTTCAAGTTGGTTGCCTCAAGGAGGATGTTTGATCTCGAGGACATGACTCAAACCGTTCGCCAGCACGAAACCGTGTGATCTTTTCCAACCCGCACCTCAGGAGGATACTGTACAAGACACCGGTCATCAGCCTTGCTGCACCGGGGGGCAAAGCTGCATCCAGGTGGCAGGTTCAACAGCGATGGGGGCTGTCCTTCGATCGTGGCCAGCCATCTCTGTCTCTCTTCCAACCTGGGCACCGACTTGAGGAGAGCGTCCGTGTAAGGGTGCAGGGCATTATGAAATATCTCTCTCATGGGGGCGGTCTCCACGATTCTGCCCGCATACATGACAGCCACACGATCACACATCTTCGCGACGATTCCCAAGTCGTGGGTAATGAAGATTATGGCGACGTGGAGCCGCTCTTGCACCTCTTTCAGGAGGCTCAAGTACTGGGCCTGGATGGTGACATCGAGGGAAGTCGTACATTCGTCTGCAATCAGGACCTCCGGTCTGCACGACAGGGCCGCCGCTCCCACCACCCGTTGTCGCATGCCGCCGCTCATCTGGTGAGGATAATCACCCAGACGCATCTCCGGGGCGGGAATCCTCACCAGCCGGAGGATTTCAATGGTTTTTTCCCACAGGTGGCGACCCTTGAGTCTCTGGTGGATCCGGATGGCCTCGGCCACCTGATTGCCGATGGTGAAAACAGGATTCAATGAGGTCATGGGATCCTGCAGGATCATCGTAATCCTCCGGCCTCGTACTTTCACCATCTCCTTTTCGGTTTTCGAGAGAAGATCCTCGTCACCCAGCAAGACCCGGCCCCCTACGATCCGGCCGGGAGGCGGAACGAGTCCGAGTATGGACAGACAGGTCACGGTCTTGCCGCATCCCGATTCGCCCACGAGACCGAGGGTCTCGTTCTTCTTTAAGGAGAAGCCGACGCCGTCAACGGCCTTTGCCGTGCCCTCGCGGGTGAAGAAATACGTCTTGAGACCGGTTACCCGAAGAACCTCTTCTTGGCCCAGGGCGGCAGCGGGGCCTGACCGAGCCGCCTCCTCCTTTCCTGGTACGGTGTTTTTGCTGTACGCCATGCGGTTGCCTTCCGGGGGGATGCAGGTGCTTCCTGCCTCAGAGTTCCCTCATCTTCGGATCGAGATGGTCCCTCAGCCAATCCCCAAGGAAATTGAAAGCCAGGACCGTGACGGCGATCGCCGTTCCCGGGAAGAAAGTCAGCCACCAGGCCATGCCGATGTACTCCCTGCCTGCCGCAACCATTGCGCCCCACGAGGGTTGTGGAGGAGGAATGCCCGCGCCGATAAACGAAAGGGATGCCTCGACCACAATGGCCCAACCCACCTGGAGGGTAGCGAGCACCAGGATGCTTCCCACCATGTTGGGCAGGAGGTGACGCATCAAGATCCTGAATTGCGATGATTTGATCATCCGGGCATAGATCACAAAATCCCTCTCCTTGATACTCAGTGTTTCGCTCCGGATGACCCGGGCATAACGTGCCCAGACAACCAGTCCGATCGCCAAAACCACCGTGCGCATGCCGGGTCCGGTGGCGATGGCCAGAATCAAGGCCAGGAGGATCATTGGAAAGGAGAGGAATCCATCGCATACCCTCATCAGGACCGCATCGGTCATGCCTCCCCGGTAGGCCGAGACCATACCGACCGATATACCGATCACGGCACCGATAAGGATCGAAAGCATCGAGGCGACCAGAGATATCCTTGTTCCTCCGATCATTCGACTCAAAACGTCTCGACCCAGGCTGTCCGTGCCGAGAGGGTATTCCAGGCTGCCCCTTTCCTGCCAAAAGGGCGGGCGCAGCCTGTTCGGCAGCGACATCTCGTAGTAGCCGTGAGGCGCGATCCAGGGGGCCGCAACAGCAACTATGACGATGATAAATGCAACCGTTGCCGGGAATACAAACCTGGGGTCACGAAACACATACATCTCGGCATTCCCATTAAGCAAGGACGCCCTTGCCTTGGGGCTACGCTTTGGTCATCCGGATACGCGGATCGATCCAGTAGTACACGATATCGACTATCAGGTTCACCAAAGCCACGATGAGAGCTATTACCACGACGACGCCCTGGATCACGGTGAAGTCGCGGTCGACCACGGCCAGGTAGGCGAGCCGCCCGATCCCCGGCCAGGCAAAGACAGTTTCTATCACCACGGCTCCACCGATAAGGAGCGCAAAATACATACCGCTGAAGGTCACCACGGGCAGGAGGGCGTTGCGCAGTGCGTGTTTCCAGACCACCCCTGAAGGCGGAACCCCTTTGACCTTGGCAAACAGGACATAGTCGCTGTTGAGAACCTCCAGCATGCTCGAGCGGAGAAGCCGCATGATGCCTGCGGTGATGAACCAACCCATGGTGAATCCAGGCAAGACATACGACTTCAGGCTCTCGGCTCCGCCCACAGGCAGCCATCGCAGGCGGACTGCGAAGATCTCCATCAGGATCAGTCCCACCCAGAAATGGGGAAGACTCTGCCCCAAGACCGCAATAAGCCTTGCCACCATGTCCACCCGCGACCCTCTCCGGACAGCCGCTACGACACCCAGAGGGAAGGCAAAAACCAGGGTGACAAGCATGGAAAAACCGGCGAGCTGGAGCGATTTTACGAGGCGGTCGGCCAGCAAAGGCCTGATAGGGATTTTGGAAATGATGGATTCTCCGAGATCGAGACGTGCCAGCCGGGCCATATATATCCCGTACTGAACGATCAGGGGACGGTCCAGCCCCAGGCTCTTGCGCACCTCGACCCGCTGCTGTTCTGTTGCCTCCAGGGCGAGCATGAGCTCCACGGGATCGCCCGTGGTACGGCCCAAGATAAACACCACCGAGACAACCACCCAGACGGTGAGAAACCCCTGGAAGATTCTGGAAAGTATGAAACGCTGCATGGGTTACGTCCGTTCACCAGGTCCTGGCCGGTTGGTGCCGGTGTCTCCCGGCCGGGAGACACCGGCCGATGATTCTCCTTATTCGTGACGGCTGGCAAAGAGCTGCTGGAAGTTCCAGGCGTAGGGCAGCAGACCCGGGAACCAGCCGGAGGCTTTCTTGGAAACCCCGAAGGGTACAGCCGACTCGAAAAGGGTACCGCTTATATGATGATCGAACATATAGGTGGCCAGCCCCCAGAGAGATTTCTTCAGGGCCTTCTCGTCGGGTGCGGACGCAACCAGGTTTATCATCCGGTCTACCTCGGGATCCTTGGCGTATGTGAGCTTGCCGTCGGATGCAAAAAGCGCCCTGACGATCGACATGGGCCAGATACGGGAGCCAACCCAGTACCAGCCGACCACGCAACCCTGGTCAGGATTCTCGACCCACTGCTTGCGCCACGTTCCGTAGTCGATGGGCACGATCTTCGGTCTCACGCCGATCGCACTCCAGTAGCCGGCAATGGCCTCGATGATCTTGGGCCCCTCGGCCATCCCCTGCTTGGGCCACGACACCATCTTGATGTCAAAACCGTTCGGGTAGCCGGCCTCCTTCAGGAGGGTCTTGGCCCGAGCCGGGTCATAGGGATAGGGCTTAACCATGTTGGGCTCCATATATGCGGATATGGCCGCCCAAGGGGCGGGAATCCCGGTCTGTACGGCAAAGCCTGCCAGAACATAGTCGATGATCTCCTGCCGGTTGATAGCCAGATCCAAGGCCTCTCGCACCTTCTCTCTGGAGAGCGGATTGTCGCGGCGCCACTGGCTGTGGTAGCCCACGAAGACCGACGCCTGTGAGGGAAGCATTACCACCTCGTGGCCCTCCTTCTTGAGTTTTACGGCCCAATCCCTGGGCAGCGGGGCGATGTCCACCTCGCCCGTGCGTAGCAGGGCCATGCGGGTCTTAGCCTCCGGTACGATTTTGAATATGATTTTCTTGTACTTCGGTGTGCCCCAACGCCAGTGTTTGCCCGGCACCGCCTCGAATTCCATGGAGACACCCTGCTCGTGACGGACCAGCCTGTAAGGCCCGGTGCCGACGGGATGCTGGCGAAAGTACTGGTCGCCCTTGTCCTGGACGTACTTCTTCGGATAGATGTACCCGATCGGGTAGTTTCCGGAAAGGATCGACCATAAGAAGAGATAGGGCTTCTTCAGATGGACCACCACCGTGTAGCGATCGGCAACATCGATGTGATCGGCTACCTTCCTCAAGGTGGCGCCGGCCAGGCCTACGACCCACGGCTCTTGAGCCCGTTCCCAGCAGAACTTTACGTCCTCGGCCGTAAGCTCGTCCCCCGTGTGGAACCTGATTCCCCTTCGCAGGTGGAAGGTCCAGGTCAAACCATCGGCGCTCTGCTCGTAGCTGCGGCATATCCCCCTGCCCAGATCGATCTTTGCGTGGGGGTCCAGGCCGATGAACTGATCGTAGATCAACTGGTTCCAGAGATTATTGGCGCCGGAACCATTGGCAGGATCGAGGGATTCGTTTTCCATGGCGGAAACGGCGATCCTCAGCTCTCCCTCGGGCTCGACAGCTCGTGCCCGGGAAGCGAAAACCGCGCAGAAAATGAGTCCCACCGCAAGGAGGACCAAGCCCCTTGTACGAATCTTCCGTCTCGAATCGCTCTGATGCATGATTTCCCCTCCTCTCTCAAGAATCGGACTGGCTGAGCTTTCGACACCGGTCAGGATCCGTTCAATCGTCCATATGCAACACCCCCTTTCGACGGTTTCCATGTCAAAGGTGGATCACGAGAGACAGTACGGGCCTCTTGCTAGAACCTCGGTATATCGTAATCGTATCTGCCCTCGGTGAGACCCTTCAGGTTCTCGAACACCTCAGGCTCAAGAGGAATTCCGTTCGTTCGCCGAGCTCGTTCCGTCTGTGCCTCGGGTTCTCCGGGAATCAGGACCGGTTTCCGCGGGTCTATTCTTCGGGCGCTTCTGATCAGGTTACAGAGCCGGTCCATCCTATCAGAGAAGACATCCCAGTCCATGAATCGCCTGGGATCGATGGCGACAAAGAAATGACCGATGTGTTGGGGTTCCTCCCACTGTTGGAGGAGGGATTTGACCCCTGCGGAGAATCCCGCCCCGGTCAGAACGCCGCTGAGAACGTCCATTGCCAGGGCGAGGCCGTACCCCTTGTGAGAGCCGATGGGCAAGACAAAGCCCTTGAGTCCCTCCAAGGGATCGGTTGTCGGCCTCCCTTCCGAATCGAGAGCCCAGCCCTCTGGGATCTTCTCTCTCTTTTCGGCCATCTCCCTGATTCTACCCCTTGAAGAGACGGACATGGCCATGTCCAGCACAAAGGGACCACCTCCCTTGTAGGGAACGCCGACAGCCAGGGGGTTGTTCCCTACGAGTCTTTCCAACCCACCCCAGGGCGCCATTGAAGGAAAACCGTTTGTGCCGGCTATTCCGATCATTTCCCGGCGGCAGGCCATCAAGACATAAGGGGCCGCGGCGCCGAAATGGTTGCTGTCCCTGCAACCCACGAAGGCTATACCTGCCCTCCCGGCCAGATCGATAGCCTCCTTCATCCCTCTTGCCCCGACAACCGGTCCCAACCCGTTGTCCCCTTGAACGATCCTCAGGGCAGGAGCCGGGGTCTCGACGACTAGGGTCGGATTGGGATTAATCAATCCCTTCCTCAATCTCGGTACATACATGAGCAGCCTTCGGATGCCGTGGGTATCGATTCCTCTCAGATCTGCGCTCAGCAACACCTCGACGGCGGTCTTTGCATCGTCTGGTGGTACACCCACGATCTCCAGGGATCTGATGCCTATTTCAAACAGGTCCTGGTATGCCACATTTATACTACCGGTCATGGTGCTCTCCGGCCCTGTTTTTCTTTGCCTGCTCGGATTTCAGCCGTGAAATGATCCTTGCCATAGCGGCATTTGTATGCTTTTCCATCAGGTTTCGGACCCTCCTCGCCTCTCGCAGCCTGAAGGCTTGGAAGATGGCCTGATGTTCCCTGGTGGAACGTCTGGGGCGCTCCGGCAGGCTGAGCGATCGCGAGGCTGTCCATCTGACCTGTTTGGCCAGCATGGCGTATGTTTCGATCACCTTCTGGTTGCCCGAACAACCGACGAGAAGATCGTGAAACTGGGAATTGAAATATCTGAGTTTCGCCAGGTCCCCATCATCGGTTACATCATTCATCTTGTCCAGAACCGACTGAATCCTGCTCAGGTCTCGATCCGAAGCATTGAGGGACCCCTGCATCACTCCGAATGCCTCCACCACGTTTTTCAACTCATAGATCTCGTGAAACTCTTGGAGGCTGAACTCCGCGACCTCCCTCACCAGATGGGTCTTCCGCACGAGTTTCATCTCTTCGAGGCGCTGCAGGGCCTCCCGGGCAGGAGTCTTGCTGACCCCGAATTGACTCGCAACCATCCCCTCACTCAGTCTGGATCCCGGTAAAAGCTCTCCCGCCAGTATACGTTCCTCCAGGATGTCGACGATTCTGCCCACGAGGGTTTCCCGCTTTAGATTCGACTTGATGCTCGCGGCCGGCAGCATTGGCTCGACTCTCCGCTTACTGGAAATCCGGTGGTCAGATACCTGAATACCGGTGTATTGGTATACCAATTTTTCCATTCTGTCAAACAGAACCATCTCCGGAGTCTACTCGAATCGAGAGGAAAACGGACAGTATGCCGTTGCTTTTGTGGTCGGGAGCGGTTTTCCGTTGATGTTCTCGGATATGCGCGGGAATCGGCTCGCCTGGAACCCTCTCTGGAATTACAGGCGAGTACGGGAATCCCCGTGGCGGTTTCGGGGCAGGAAAGAGGTCGGCTGAGCTAGTCCATGGAGATGAGGACCTTGAGAGTAGCCCTGTCGTTCACCACCCTGTCAAACCCCTCTTGGATGTTTTCCAGGGGGATCTTGACATGGGTGAAGGGCTCCAGGGAGAATCTGTTGTACCGGACCAGTGTGAGGGCTTCGAAAAAATCGTTGCCCATACCAGCGCATGATCCGGTTATGCTCATCTCGCCGAGGACCAGCTGGAAAGGCCTGAATTGGGCGGTGCCGGCGGCTTCGACTATGCCGAAAGCCATGATCCTTCCCCCGGGTCTGACAAAGCGGAAGGCCTCTTCATAGACCTCGGTCTTTCCCACACTTACGATGACGAAATCGGCACCTCTTCCGTCCGTTACCCTCTTCACGTTATCAACGGCATCCTGTCCGGCCAACACGGTGAAGTCGGCACCGAGCCGCCTGGCATGCTCCAAACGCTCACGATGTTTGCCGACCACGATTATTGGAGCCGCTCCATGATTCCTGGCCATCTGGACGTGGAGGAGGCCCGCCGGACCTGCACCGATGACCGCTACGCTCGTGGCGATGGTCATCCCCCCCATTTTGGCTGCCCGGACCACGTTCGAAACAGGTTCGATGAGGGCTCCATTTTCGAGCGGCATATCGCTGGACAGGGGGTAGACATGGCTGGCAGGGACCGAGACATATTCCGCAAAAGCTCCGTTGGTATGAATGCCCACCTGCCTGCATTCCCTGCACATCAGGACCGCGTTACGCCTGCAATAGAAGCACCGGCCGCAGCCCAGGTTGATGTCCGCAGTGACCGGTTGCCCTTGCTCGAACCCATCCACGCCGTCGCCCACTTCGGCCACGTGGCCGACAAACTCATGTCCCGGGATCAGGGGGAGAAACTCAGAGGAATAGATGCCATGAAGGATACTGACGTCCGTTCCGCAGATACCACAGTATTTGATCCGAATCAGGATGTCCCCCCTGCCGATTCGAGGGACCTCCACCTGCTTGACGACGATCTCGTTGGGCTCTGTTACGACAGCGGCACGCATTTGGCTGGGAATCACCGTTACGATCTCCTCTAGTGCAGACTGAGTCTTTGACCGCAGGCACCTATACCAAGAGAGCGAGCACCGGGGGGAGGCTCATGCGGTCCCGTACTCGGTACGATCGATGATGTCGTCCTGTACACCCCTGTCGAGTTCCACAAAGAAGGCACTGTATCCCGCGACCCGGATGATCAGCCACCTGTAAGCGTCGGGGTCTGCCTGGGCGGCTCTCAGCGTATCCGCCGAAACGACATTGAACTGGACATGCCATCCCCCAAGATCGAAGAACGTTCTGATCAGGCCGGCCAAACTCCGCCTCCCCTTGGGATCGGACAGGAGGCTCGGGCTGAACTTCATGTTGAGCTGGGTACCGTTGGTTACGGCGGTGTGGTCGAGTTTGGCCACCGATTTGACGATGGCCGTTGGACCCCTTGTTTCTGTGTGGTGGGAGGGGCTCACGCCGTCAGACAGAGGGGTCTTCGCCTTCCTGCCGTTGGGCAGTGCTCCGACATTGAGCCCGAATGGAACATTGGCCGACACGGAATACAGACCCGGACGGTAGATACCCCCCCTGGTGTTGCGATACTTCGACACCTCCCTGCAGTAAATCGCGGCGACGTCTCTGGCTATCTCGTCCACATAGTCATCGTCGGTACTGTATTTCGGGGCCCGGTTGATCAGGGTCCGGCGCAGGACCTCTTTCCCCTCAAAGTCCCTGTCCAATGCTTCCACCAGCTCCTCCATGGTGAGCCTCTTTCCGTCGAACACGAGTCTCTTTATGGCGGCCAGGGAATCGGCTGTGGTTGCCAGGCCGACCCCCTGGGGACCCGTGAAATTGTATCGAGCCCCTCCTGCGGTGACATCCTTCCCCCTTTCTATACAGTCGTTGATGACAAGGGAGAAGTAAGGGAGCGGCATGATCCGGGCATGGACCCTCTCGATGATGTTGAGCGAGGCGACCATGTGCTTCACATAAAAGGCAACCTGCTTCTCGAACGCCCCACGCACTTGGTCGAAGGAGGTGAATTCTCTGGGATTCCCCGTCCTCGGGCCGATCTGCCTGCCGGAGAGCCTGCATCTGCCGTCGTTGAGGGCGAACTCCAGGGCCTTTGCCAGATTCGACATGGCGGCGTTCGTCATCCCGTTCGCATCGGGCGGAACCGCCTCGACACATCCGGAGATGCGGTAGTCGCGGACATCTTCCAGGGGAACACCCGTCGACATGAGAGAAGCGATCCCCACCGTGTCGTTGAAGAGCTCGGGTTTGCTCCGGCCCATGCTGATGACATCCACGGCCTTCATGAGAAACTCCCCGGGCGTCTTGGAATGTATGCGCACGGCCAGGTTCGGCTGGGAGAGTTTGGTGTTTTTTTCTGCTTCGAGGCAGAGATAGGAGAGCTCGTTGGTGGCGTCCTGCCCGTCCCGGGTTTGCCCTCCCAGCACGACGTTTTCGGATATGGAGAATCCCGCATAGAACCTGGCACAGTCATAGTCGTACGCCCGCATGATCTCGGTGAATTTTATCCAGAGGCATTCGAGAAGTTCCTGGGCTTGTTCGGGGGTTATCCTCCCCTCTTCCCTGTCCTTTCGATAGTACGGGTACAGGAACTGGTCGAGTCTGCCCACCGATACGGCCAGGCCGTTCTGCTCGATATAGAGGGGCAGGTGCGCAAACCAGAAGGACTGAACAGCTTCACGGAAAGTCCGGGCCGGTTTTTCAGGCACCCAATCGCACCTTTCGGCGATGCGCCCGAGTTCCTCCCTCCAGGCCGGGTCCTTCTCCTCTGAGGCCAGCCGCCTGGCTTCAGCCGCGTACCGATGGGCCCAGTCCACAAGGGCGTCACATACGATTGCTTCGGCCTGGTAGAAGAAGTACCTGTCCTGTTGATCCGGATCAGAGAGTTCGGCGGCCCGGAGCCTCTCTTCCACTTCTTTTTTCAAACCGCCTATGCCCGATTCGAGGACCTTGCCATAGTCCACGATGACATGCCCGATGCTCCCCGTCAAATGGATGTCGGGGCTGAAGACCGGGTGCTCGTCCTTGAATATCCGGACGGTTTCTGCAGGGATGGCTTTCAGGGCGACATCCTCGGTGGTTTTCCCCTTCCAATAGGGGAAGACGAGTTCCTCGAGTTCGCGCCGGACCTCCTCTGAAACCATCAGGCGATCCTGCTCTCTCTCGGGGAATATGTCGAGCTCTTTTTCCAAGTAGTTCGCTTCTGTTTCAGGGAAAAGCGGGCTGAAGCGCAACCTGCTGGCTTGATTCCCAACGATCAGCTGATCCTTCTGGATGAAGATCGTCATCTCCCGGAGAACCTTTGCCAGGGCCTTGGCCCGGCGGATAATCATCGGTTCGCCCTCTGTCTCCTGGTAGGAGAGAGTGACCAGACGAGCCCTTTCCACACACATCTCCGGAACCACGGAGAGGAGTTGCTCGTTGAGCTTCCTCGTCCTCTCAAAAGGAGAAGGGGTGGGCGATTTGGAGGCTGTCCCGGCCTGTTCTGCTCTCCTGTCCTTTCCGGATGAACCCGCTGCTATCTGTGCGCTCATTTCCACACTCCCTTCATCCGGTCTCAGATCCGGTCGACTCAATCGAAAGGAGGTCATCGAGATGAATCGGTCCGGGAGACCGCTGGAAACCACGGGTGGCTACTGCCGTATCCGATAGGTGGACAGGGCCACGATCAGTATGGCCCCCCTTGACCACCCACTGCCACCAGCTGAATACACCCATTAGGTTGAGTATGTTGTTCAATATGGACATGATAAACACCCCGGCCAGGGTGCCGTTTAGGCCGCCGCGGCCCCCGGCGAGGCTTGTACCCCCGATGATGGCAACCGTGATAGAGTCGAATTCGTAGCCCACTCCCAGGAGCGGGTCGCCGGATCCACACCGGGCCACCAGGAAAAGAGCGGAGAACGTGGCCGATAGACTGCAGATGATGTAAGTGACGAACCTTACCCTGTGTGTCTTTATCCCCGACTGGTGCGCGATATCCTCGCTCTCTCCGGTGGCATACAGGTGGCGCCCGAAGGTGGTCCGCCTGAGAGTAAAGACCCCGAGAGCAAACAAGGCGGCAAAGGCGATCACAGGGAAAGGCACGAATCCCACATACCCTTCGGAGATATAGTCATAGCCCGGGGTGATCATACCCACCGGCTCATGGGTATACAGCAGTACGGCCCCCTGGAGTATGGTCATCAGTCCAAGAGTCGCTATCAGAGGGGGGACCTTGAGATAGGAGATGATGATCCCGTTCGCCAAGCCGATTGAGATCCCCACTGCCAGGGTGACAACCAGGGCCGGAAGGACCATCTGCGCCCTGCCGTCCATTATGCCGGCTGCGAGACAACTCGTGAGGTTGATGGTCGATCCCACCGAAAGATCGAACCCCCCACCGAGAATGACGAAGGTCTGTCCTATCCCGACCAATCCCAGTGCCACGGCCTGGCGGAGGACGTTCATGATGTTGTAGGGGCGTGTGAAACTCGGGGAGGCCACAATCCCCGCTATCACCGTGCCCACCAGCAGCAGCCAGGCCACGGTCTGCCTGGCCCTGGTCTCTTCCTGGGCCTTGAGGTTGAAGAGCGAAATCGCGCTCTTGAACGCATCTCCTAATCTTGCTGCCATGTGAACCACCTTGAAGTGAATCTACCGCATCTCCTTCAGACTGTAAAAGCTTACCGCCGTGATGAGGACGATTCCCTCGACGATCATCCCGAGTTCCACGTCGAAGTTTAGGAGAAGGACCATGTTGGTGAGGATAGACATGATAAGGACTCCTGCGACCGTCCCCCCTATTGTGCCCTTTCCCCCTCCGAGAGAGGCACCTCCGACGACAACCGCGGCGATCGACCCGAGCTCATAGCCCTTCCCAGCCCAGTTGTCGGCCAGACCCAGATAGCCTGTCAAGACCAGACCCGCCAGAGCGGCCAGGAAACCGGAAATCACGTAGCTCATGGTTACGACCCTGTCCACGTTGATACCGGCGAGTTTTGTGGCCCGCGGATTACCACCGGTGGCGTAGAGTTGTCTCCCATAGGTCGTGCCGTACAGAACAACGGCCGCCGCGGCAGCTACGAGGCCAAAGACGATCACCGGGGTGGGGACTATCCATATCCTACCCTTCCCGATGAACCTCAGCATGGGGGGAATAGTACCGAACGGCGCGCCCTTGGTCCAGACAAACCGGATGCCCTGGAGGAGAATCATCATTCCCAAGGTCATAATGAATGGGGGGATTCCTCGCTTGGTGATGAGAACGCCGTTGATGGTTCCGACCAGGGCACCGACTCCCAAGCAAAGGAGGCTTATGGGTAGACACAGTTCGTCCCTTCCGAACATGCCCGCGGCGGCGATGATATTCACCGTGGCCATCAAGGACGCCACACTCAGGTCAAAACCTCCCCCGAGTATGACTATGAATTGACCGACCGTGACGATTCCCAGAGGAGCGGCCCTGAGCAGGACATTGAAGATGTTTCTGGGGTCAAAGAATATGGGCTGAACCACCCCGGAGATGATGATCAAGAAGGCGAGAATCACATAGGCTGCATAGCGGCCCAGTGTCGCCTGGAGGATCTGCTTCCATATGCCGCTCGATTCAACAGGGCCCTTCGCGTCCGCAACTCTGCCAGACGTCCCCATAAGAACTACCCCGCCCTTGCTTTTTGACCGGAGTTCTCTCCCGAGAACTCAACCGGAGCGATGGAGGCATCCCCCCGGGAAGGCAGACTCCTCTCGATTCACTCATCCTCACCTGCTGCCAGGGAGAGGACCCGATCCTCCGTAATCTGCCCGGCCGAAAGCTCTCCGACCATTCTCCCCTTTCTCATCACCAGAACACGGTCGGACAGACCGATCAGTTCGGGCAGTTCCGATGAGATAAGGAGTATTCCGGTGCCGTTTGCCGCCAGTTTTCTGATCAGTTGATGAATCTCCGATTTTGCGCCTACATCCAAGCCCCTGGTGGGTTCATCAAAAATCATCAACTTGGGGGCGGCGGATAGCCATTTGGCCAGTACGACTTTCTGCTGATTGCCGCCGCTGAGGGAATTCACCTCCGTGTTCAGACTGGGAGTGCGGATCGCCAGTTCCCTTGCCAGGGTCGTTGTCATCTCTTTTTCCCTGTGCTTGTCCAGCCAGAACGCGAAATGCGAGATCTTGCGCAGAACCGGCAGGGAGATGTTCTTGGCCACCGACAAGGTGACGACAAGCCCCTCCTCTTTTCGGTTCTCCGTAAGAAACCCGATTCCCGCTCTGATGGCCTCCCCTGGGTCCTTGGGGTCTATCCTCCTGCCGTCAAGGTATATCTCCCCACTCTGGAGGGGCTCTATTCCGAAGATGGCACGGGCCAGTTCCGTTCGCCAGGACCCGACCAGTCCCCCGATTCCCAAGACCTCTCCCCGGCGGACCTCGAAGTTTATATCCTTCACCGTGGCCGTGTTCAAATCCTTTACAGAGAGGATCGGGTTCCGGCGGACCGCCGTCTCCTGCTTCACGGGGTATACTCGATCGACCTCTCTGCCCACCATCATTCGAATCAATGTACGGGGATCGGCCTCCTCCCTGGTCAGGACGCCTGTCTTCCTGCCGTCCCTCAGCACTACGATTTCGTCTCCTATTTGAAATACCTCCTCCAGTCGATGGGAGATATAGATGATCGCTTTGCCCTGTTCCCTCAAGGCTTTCACACACCCAAAGAGTGTCTCCACTTCATGAAAGGGGAGGGAGGAGGTCGGTTCGTCCATGATGACAAGATCGCTGTTCAGGGAGAGGACCTTTGCCAGAGCCACCATCTGCTGCTGGGCCACACCGAGTTTGTATACGAGGGTCCGTGGATCTATGCTGAGGCCCAGTCTCTGCAACAATCTCTCGGCATCGGCGTAGAGTCTGTCGGAGTTGATGACCATCCCTCGAGAAGGCTCATGGCCGAGCAGGATGTTCTCTCCCACACTCAGGTGGGGAACCAGGTTGGATTCCTGGTAGATCATGCTGATTCCCGACCGATAGGCATCCCAAGGGCTTGAAATTTCGGTCTTCTCCCCTCGAAATATGATCTCTCCTTGATCCTGCCGGTAGATTCCCACCAGTATTTTCACCAGCGTGGACTTGCCGGCTCCGTTCTCCCCGCACAGGCAAGATATCCTTCCCCTCTTGCATTCAAAGGAAACATTATCCAGTGCTTTTACACCGGGGAAGGACTTGCTGATGTTCCGCATCTCCAGGATCGTTTCGGTGCTGTTGTTCTCCATCAAGCTTGATCCCTGACCAAGGAGGCTCGTTCCTGAAGGGTGAACAGGTCCCGAGGCGGCCCGCCCCGGGACCTATCCCCAACCGGTCATTTACTACTTGGCATACTCGCGAGGCAACCATTCCTTCCGGAGGTGATTATCCATCCACCAGTCATCAGGTGCATCCATGTCCACGTACCTGTCCAGTTCTTTTTCGGTGACGACGGTACGTCCGACGTCGATGTAATGAGAAACCGGAACGCCTTCCAAAACGTCGATGCACACCCGGGCTCCGATGGCTCCCTGCCAGACGGGATTGCTGACACTGACCGCTTTCAGGCCGAGTTTCTTCCACTGCTTCAGGAACCTGTTCATGTCCTCTCCGGTAATGGGGGGCACAGGCTTTCCGGCATCGAGGTAAGCCTCGACCGCCCCGCTTCCCTGAAGGGCGCTACCGGACCAGATCCCGTCGATCTTGGGAAATCTCACGATAAGGTCCGCCATTACCTGTTTCCCCTTCACGGGAGACCAGTCGCAGTACTTGACGGCGAGAACCTTGATGCCCGGATACTGATTCAGAACGGACAGAGCCCCTTTCACGCGTTCCTCTGCCGGCGTCGCCCCGGCGATGCCTCCCAACAGGACCACGTTGCCCTTGCCTTTGAGCTGCTTGACCAGCCAGGTCGCCTGGGTCTTTCCCATGTAGTAATGGCTCGAGTGGACAAAGGAGACGTAGTTGTCGCTGGCAATGCCCCGATCCACCGTAATCACGGGGATCCCTTTGTTCATGACGCGCTCCGCGATGGGGGTGAGAGGCTTGGCGGTACACGGGCTGAGAAACAGAAGATCTATCCCGCGGGCCATGAGGTCTTCGATATCGGAGACCTGCTTTGACGGGCTGTCCATGGCATCCGTGACTATGAGTTCGACTTCGGGGAATCTTGCCATCTCCTGCTTGATCTCCTGGAAAAAGAAGACACGCCACGAGTTAGACACGGAGGCGTTGCTGAACCCTATCTTCCACGGACGATGTTTCTTGTACTTTGTGGTATCCACCTTTATGAACTCATACCTGGGTTCGGCCGCGGCGGCCACACCCAGTTGCCAGAGGAATGCCCCAAAGCATAAGACCATCACAAGAATTCTTGCGATTCTTCTTTTCTCGTACATGGCTACTCGTTCCTCCTTTCCAGCTGTCTTAAGTTCGACTACCTATGGCGTGGTTCTCTGTCTTCACCTCCTTTCTCTTTTCCGAGCATCCCGCCCGCCCTCGAACCGGCATCAGAGCCGGTCACAGGCGCAGGGCCGCAACTGGTCCATCCGCCGGGAGTCTCGACACGTGTTCGGCAACCGGCTCGCCCGGACCGGCTTTTCGAGCGTGTGGTAGGAGACTCGAAACAGATCACACCTTTCCCCTCTTAGCCGGGTGGCCGTGAAGCCGGGATAAGAAGCCCATCGGGTTCCGAGAGGAGCTCACGTTGTTGGGTTCGGCAGGTCCGAATGTGGTGCGATCCGGAGTACCCTTTCTTGTCAGAGGGAACCAGTAAGGAAGCTATCTCCGAATCCATCCTGGCAACCTCCCCGAACGAGCCCAGGCGGCAAGAGGGGATGTGTCACGAATCGGCCTTCATGAAAGGCCTGCCGAAGTCACCGAGTCTGATGCGAGCGACATCCGTAGATCGTTGACTGCGCATGGAGGCAAGGTCTTGCCAGGAAACGCGGCCTACTTTCCAGTTGACATATACTGACAACCTAATGTACGTATGTATAATGACTTTCATCAGGAGTCGGTTAAGGTGTCAAGGACTTTCGGAGTGGAGTTTTCCGAGTCTTCGGCCGAGGATTCATGCAAGTATATGACCTCACGGTTTTTTCCTGTTTTGGCAGGAGAACATCCTTGTCCCCTCGCGCCTGAGCTCACGCGGTGACCCTATCGGGGTTCGCGGGTGGGGGTGTCGTCCAAAAGTCAGGAAACTTCGCTTTTCGGAGGATGAGGCAGGCGATCTCGGTCAGCCATGTGAACGCAAAACCCTGGAAGGAGGAAAGAGAAAATGATCCAGAGAATCGAGATATTGAATCGGATCTTGGAAACCGGGGTGGTCGCCGTTGTTCGGGCAGAGTCGGCGGAACAGGCGGTTCAAATCATCGACTCCGCCCGCAAAGGTGGGATCATCGCCCTGGAGGTGACCATGACCGTGCCCGGGGCCATCGATGTTATCAAGGAGGTGTGCCGGAGATACGAAGGGGGAGATGAGATCATCGGGGCGGGCACGATCCTCGATGCCGAAACGGCAAGGTTGGCTATGCTTGCCGGCGCTCAGTTTATCGTGGGCCCCACCCTGAATCCTGATATGATCCGGATATGCAACCGCTACCAGGTCAACTGCATGCCGGGAGCGACCTCGGTGAGTGAGGTCCTGGAAGCCCTGGAGCTTGGTGCCGCGATTGTCAAGATTTTTCCAGGGAGCCTCTTGAAGCCTGCCTTCATCAAGGCGGTTCATGGGCCTATTCCCTATGCGCCGCTGATGCCTACGGGAGGCGTCGATGTGGAGAACGCCGGAGAGTGGATCAGGGCAGGTGCTGTGGCCATCGGAGTGGGAAGCGACCTCACAAAGGAGGCCCTCGCCAAGGGTGACTATTCTTTGATCACCCGGAAGGCCGAGACCTATGTCAGGGCTGTTCGTGAAGCCCGAGGCGCAAAACCAGTAAAGGCGGGAAGGTAGGCTCGCCGGGAGAGCAGTCTGAGGGGCGAAGAGCGGCTCTTTCAGATGCCTCCAAAGGAAAAAGGTATGGAAGAGGTGACAAGGATAGATCCCTTTTCTTTCAACCTGGACCCATGGTCCGGGAAGATCACACCCTATGACAACCTCGTCCAGCGGCGCCTCTCCCACATGAAGGGGGTGTTCATGGATGAAGAGGCAAGAGAGGCGATGCTCGCGGTTGAAGATACACTTCTGTATGAGGTCTATGAGGTCAAGGTCCCCGATGAGCCGGGGCACCTGTTGGTATGCACCAGCATCACCTACCCCGGCAAGGTGGGGACCGAGTACTTCATGACCAAGGGCCATTTCCACGAGAACATCCAGACCGGTGAGGTCTACTATTGCCTCCGGGGACGGGGATTCATGATGATGGAATCGGATCGAGGCGATTGGAAAGCGGAAGCCATGGCCCGTGGAAAGGTCGTATATGTTCCGCCCTACTATGCCCACAGGAGCATCAATACCGGGGAGGAGCCTCTGATCTCCCTGTGTGTTTATCCCGGTGGAGCGGGTCACGACTATGGCTCCATAGAAACCAGTGGGTTCAGGAAGCTGGTCGTCGAGAGGGACGGTGAACCCAGGATCGAGGATAACCCGAAGTGGAAGGACAGGATCTGATCGGATCGGCGGTTCCGGCCATTTTGCCGGCCCGATCTGATCTAGACGGAGAATAAACCCAAGGAGGAGACTATGGCAAAAGAGATTAGGTTTTCCGCTGGAATCTGGGCTTTCACGAGTTGCGTCGATCGCTTCTGCACCGCGGGTTATCGCGATGCCATCCCCCTGGAAGACCAGATCAAAATGGCTGGGAAGGTCAGGGGTCTGGACGGAGTGATCCTCCAGTATCCCAACGTGATCAACGAGGACAACGCCTCGGAGGTCAAGAGGCTTGTCGAGGACAACGGCCTGGAGATCGCGGCCGTCGACGCGAACATCTTCGAAAGGGAGTACAAGAACGGTGCCCTTTCCAACGCCGACCCGGCTGTCAGGCAGAAAGCCCTGGATGCAATGAAGAGGACCATGGACACGGCTGCCGCCGTGGGGTGTAAGAACGCGGGTCTCTGGCCGGGGCAGGACGGTTTCGACTATCCCTTCCAGGAGAACTTCCTGGAGGCATGGGACCGCGAGCGCGACGCCATCGCCGAAGCGGCCCGCCACAATCCTGACATTCGGATCTGTATCGAATACAAGATAGCCGAACCGAGAACTCATATTTTCATCGGCAGTGCGGGCAAGGCTCTTGCCCTCTGCTACGAGATCGGCCTGGACAACATCGGAGTGACTTTCGACGTTGGACATGCCTTTATGGCAAAGGAGAGCCCGGCTGAGGCAGCCACGTATCTGGCCAGGCACGGGAGGCTGTTCAGTATCCACTTCAACGATGCCTACGGCTGTTTTGACGATGATATGATCGCCGGGTCGATTCACATCTGGCAGACCCTCGAGATGCTCTACTACATGGACAAGGTCGGATACGACGGCTGGTATGGTCTCGACATCTTTCCGTATCGGGAGGACATCATCGCAGCCTGCGAACTCAGTATCGAGAATGTCAAGGATCTTCATGAGATCGCCCTGGAGATCGATCCTGCCAGGTTGAAGGAGAGTCAGGCAAAGGGCGATGCGATCGATTCCCACAGGTATGTCCGCGAGTTTGTCTTCGGGCGGATGAAGAGAGGCTAGGGTAAGAAGTCTCTTTGACATGTCGGAGGAACCGGCCATAGAGCTGAGAAAAAGAGGACGGTCATGAAAGTGGGCATCGACAGCTACTGCTATCATCGCTACTTCGGGGAGATATACCCGGACCAGGAGGATCCCGGGGTGCGGTGGACGTTCCATGATTTTGTCAATCGGGCGGGCGAATTGGGCGTCGACGGTGTCTCGCTGGAGTCTTGTTTTTTTGAGAGTTTTGAGCCGGGATACCTTTCGGATATGAAGGCGGTTCTCGATGAAAGGGGGCTGGAGCGTGTCCTTGCCTGGGGACACCCCGACGGCCTGGAGGCCGGCCGGAACGAGAAGGCCTGGAGAGAGATGAACGACCTCATTCCCAAGGCCCGGTTCCTGGGAGCGGACATCATGCGAATCGTGGCATCCTCCCTCATGTTTCGCAACGAGCCCCATGGGCCTCAGATCGAGGCCGTTGTCAAGATGCTCAGGGAGAGCGTCAAGATCGCCGCTGATAATGGGGTCGTGCTGGCCATTGAGAATCACATCGACTTTACCTCCCAGGAGATATACGAGATCCTGGAAAGGGTTGGTTCCGACTCTCTCAAGGTGAATTTCGACACAGGCAACACCCTCCGGATGATGGAAGACCCGGTCAAGGCGGCAAAACGGCTGGGGCCGTACACGGTGGCCACCCACACCAAGGACCTGGATGCCTGTCGCCACGTCTCTCCGGAGGAGTGGTATTTCTTCTCTTCGGTGGCTGTGGGGACCGGCCTGATCGATATCCCCGGGGTGGCGAGGGCTCTCAAGGAGAGCGGTTATACCGGGGTCCTGGCTGTCGAATCCGATCATCACAAGGACAATCAAGACGAAGACAGAATCGTTGCCGACAGTGTCGCCTATCTCAAGAACCTGGTCGAGGAGTTGGGCTGAGGGACCCGGCTAGGTTGGAGCACTCGTAGAGGGGGTGGGAGAATGAAAAAGCTGAATGTTGCGATCATCGGTTACAAGTTCATGGGCAAGGCACACAGCAATGCGTGGAAGAAGGCCCCTTTGTTCTTTGATCTGAATGTCGAACCCGTGATGAAACTCGCCTGTGGGAGACACGAAGGACCGCTGGGAGATTTTGCCGAGAGATGGGGCTGGGAAGAAATCGAGACCGATTGGCGGAAGGTGGTGGAGCGGGACGATATTGATATCGTGGATATCTCGACACCGACTTTCCTCCACCACGATATCGCCGTTGAGGCTGCAAAGAGAGGGAAACACATCTTTTGCGAAAAACCGATAGCCCTGACCGTGGAGCAGGCAAGATCGATGTACGAGGCCGCGGAGAAGAACGGTGTCGTACACTACCTCAACCATAACTACAGGAGGTGTCCTGCGGTTCTCCTGGCAAAGAGGCTTATCGATGAGGGAAAGATCGGAAGGGTATTCCACTGGAGAGGGGCCTATCTCCAGTCGTGGATCGTCGACCCGAACTTCCCTCTCACGTGGCACCTGAGAAAGGAGACGGCCGGTTCCGGCCCCCAGAACGATCTCAATTCCCACAGTGTGGATTTGGCGCGCTTCCTCATCGGTGAGATCAAGAGCGTCACCGCGATGACGGCGAGCTTTGTAAAGGAGCGCCCTCTGCCGGATGAAGTCGCTGCCGGAACCTTCAAGGCGGCAACAAAAGGGGAGGAGAAAGGCGAGGTGACCGTGGAAGATTCTGCGTTTATGCTCGTCGAGTTCGAAAGTGGCGCACTGGGTTCCTTCGAGGCAACGAGATTTGCACCGGGGAGGAAGAATTACAACTATTTCGAGATCTACGGGAGTCGTGGAAGCCTGATTTTTGACATCGAGCGGATGAACGAGCTGCGCTTCTTCTCGGCCGAGGATCCTGAATACTCCCAGGGATTCAGAACAATCCTGGCCACTGAACCGGTCCATCCGTACATCCAAAACTGGTGGCCACCCGGGCATGTCATCGGGTATGAGCATGAGTTCGTCCACGCGGTCGTCGATTTTCTCGGTGCCGTGGAAAGAGGCGAGAAGATCGAGCCGAATCTCTACGATGGGATGAAGACCATGGAGGTTCTGGAGGCAGGATTAGAATCCGCGCGGACAGGGAAGAGAATCACCCTGGGTTAGTTTCAACAGGGCCGCAGCAGGAGGTGAGAACGGCAGGAGTCTCGACTTCTGCAGGCCGGGGGGTAGGGACCGCAGGAGGAGAGGCTCCCGTCATCCCTGTTTTTTCTTCCACCGGACCCCCTCGTCGCAGAGATCGACGATTCTGCACTGGTCGTGCTTCGGCTTTCGAGCCACGCAGACGCTCCTGCCGTGGAGAATCAGAAGATTGGAGAAGAGGGTCCACTGGGATTTCGGAACGATCTTCATGAGATCGAACTCGATCTTTTCCGGGTCGGTCTGCCTTGTCAGGCCGATAAGATTAGCCAGCCGTTTGACGTGAGTATCCACGACGATTCCCGGGATGCCGAAGGCCTCCCCGAGAATGAGGTTGGCCGTCTTTCTTCCGATCCCCTGGAGGGACAGGAGGTCCTCCAGCCTGGATGGAACCTCACCGTTGAACCGGTTGACCAGGTCGGTGCAGAACCGCTGAACGGCCTTGGCCTTGTTTCTGTAGAATCCGGTAGGCCGGATATCCTCCTCCAGTTCCCTCAAATCGGCTCGGGCGTAATCCGCGGCTGAGCGGTACTTTTGGAAGAGGTTCTCGGTCACCTTGTTAACCCTTTCGTCGGTGCACTGAGCCGAAAGGACGGTTGCAACGAGAAGCTCGAGGGGATTGCTGAACCGCAGGGCCGTTCTCGCGTTTGGATACTCCTGTTTGAGAATCTCTATGATCTTGATGACTCTTTCTTGATCGTTTTCCCCCATCCCGCCCTCCTCTTTTCAGGAAAGATCCTTGCGTTCCTCCCCTTCTAGATAGCACACCGTGAAAGTCATGTCCAGAAGAACCCGAGCACGGTTGAGCCGGAATGAATGGCTTTTTGATGTTTGATGATTATATTATAGTCATGAGGCGGTTCAGGTTTCTCGACCACACAGGCGACCTCGCCGTCGAGGTCTATGGAAAGAATCTACCGGATCTTTTCGAGAATGCCGGCGTCGCCCTCTTCCATGTGGTCACAGACCCATCCCGGGTGGAGGAGAGGGAGGAGAAGGAGGTCAGCCTGACCTATGAAGACCTGGAGACCCTGATGGTCGACTGGCTGGGCGAGCTTCTCTACTTCCATGATGTAGAGAGGCTTCTGTTCAGGCGATTCGAGGTTAGAATCATCGGAGACGGCCGCTTTGAGGGTAGTGCAAGGGGGGAGGTCTTCGACGAGGGCCGGCATGTGATTCGGACAGAGATAAAGGCCGTAACGTTTCATCAAATCGAGGTCCGCGAGGATAAGGGCAGATGGCGGGCCAGGGTGGTTTTGGATCTGTGAAGATAGGAGAGTTCAAGGCGTTCGAGTCATTCGATCGGCTTTGCCTTTGTTGGTGTCTCGTTTGTGCTTGGACCGCGTTTCTAACAGGTCGAACGTTTCGAACGATTCGAACATCCTGAACGTCAAAGGAGGCCATGACCATGACGGACTTAAAGATCGAGAAGATCGACCCCTTCAGGTGGCGTATCCCCCAGCAGGGAAAGATGCGGACCCACGGGGTGGTATATGCCGATGATGAGATGATGGGGACGATCCAGAAGGACCAGAGCCTGAGTCAGGTGGCCAACGTGGCCTGGCTTCCCGGGATCGTGGGACCGTCCATGGCGATGCCCGACATCCACTGGGGATACGGATTTCCCATCGGCGGAGTGGCGGCCTTCGATTTGGATGAGGGAGTAGTCTCGCCCGGCGGGGTGGGATACGACATCAACTGAGGCGTGCGTCTTCTGCGCTCAGGTTTGATGCGCAAGGATCTTGAGGGGAAGATAAGGGACCTGATCGATGCTCTTTTTCTCAATGTTCCCTCCGGGGTGGGGTCGAGCCGGAAGGACTTGAGGCTGAATCAGGCTGAGTCAAGAAGCGTCCTTATCCAGGGTGCGCCCTGGGCCGTTGAGAGAGGCTTCGGCTCGTCGGAGGATCTGAGGTGCATAGAGGAAGGAGGGTGCATCTCAGGGGCGGATCCAGACCGGATTTCGAGCAAGGCCATGGACCGAGGGAGACCCCAGCTGGGGACCCTCGGATCGGGGAATCACTTTGTCGAGGTCGGTTACGTAGAGGAGGTTTTTTCGGCGGAGAAGGCCCGAATCCTCGGCCTGGAGAAGGATCAGGTGACCGTCATCGTCCACACCGGATCGAGGGGGCTGGGCCACCAGGTATGCGACGATCACATCCGGGTTATGCTCCAGGCTGCGAGGAAATACGGGATCGAACTGCCTGACAGACAGCTCTGCTGCGCTCCTGTCGGCTCACCTGAGGGCCGGGGCTATCTCGGGGCCATGGCAGGAGCTGCGAACTTCGCCTTTGCCAACCGCCAGATCATCACCCACTGGGTGAGGGAGAGCTTTGAGAGTGTGCTTGGAAGGGTCTCCTCCCTGGAACTCGTCTATGACGTGTGCCATAACATCGCAAAGATCGAAAAACACACGGTCGAGGGCAGGGAAAGGACGCTCTGTGTTCACAGGAAGGGAGCTACCCGCGCCTTTCCTCCGGGCCATCCCGACATACCTGAAGAGTACCGGGCCATAGGTCAGCCGGTTTTGATCCCCGGCGACATGGGGAGATACTCCTACGTGTTGGTTGGCACCCAGAGAGCTTACGGAGAGACCTTCGGGAGCACCTGTCACGGTGCAGGCCGCCTCATGAGCCGTCATCAGGCCAAGAAGGCCGCAAAAGGCCGTGCCATCACGAGGGAGCTGGAGGACAAGGGTATCTATGTGAGAGGCGCGGGCCGGGGAACCATCGTCGAGGAGATCTCCGAGGCCTACAAGGACGTGGACGATGTGGTGCGAGTGGTCCAGGGTGCGGGTATCAGTGAGGCTGTTGCAAAGCTCAGGCCCCTGGGTGTGATCAAGGGTTGAGAAGATCCTGCGGCCGGGATTTCGTTCCATGTAGATTCGGTCCGGTTTGCCGACCGGCTTCCATCCGATGGTTGCAGAAGCATCCTCTTGTTCCGGAACGAGAGTGTGAGAGCCGGTGTCAATGCCTTGTGGGAGTCACCAGGCGTTCAGTTTCCTGTTCCGGCCGTCTTCCCCCGTCTCGCCTTTTTCGGGATGCCTGTCTGCTCCATCCTCGTCCCAGTAGTCGAAGCTCGGCGGCGAGAGTTCATCCACTGAGCGATGCGACCAGTCATGAGCCGATATCCGTGACCAGAGTTTTTCTCCGGCGGCCTGGAGATTCCGGTTGAGCCTTTCCGTGTTTCCCCCGAGTACCTCTCCATTTTCGAGCACGGTCCTGCCGTTTATTATGACCGTTTCCACGTCCTCGGTTTCGGCATTGTAGACGATGTTTTTCACAGGATCCCGCAGGGGCACCATGTTCATGGTCTCTCCTGAGAAGATGACGATGTCGGCCTTGGCTCCGGCGCATAATCTGCCCAGATCTCTTCTTCCCAGGGCCTTGGCACCGCCGAGGGTGGCCGCGTTGAAGACATCTGCAGCGGTTGTCGATTCGGTATTCCGCTCGACGATCTTGGAAAGTACCGCCGCCCAGCGCATGGCCTGGATCATATTCTGCGGGCAGGTGTCCGTGCCGAGTGTCATGTTGATTCCTGCCTTCTGATACTTGTAGAAGGATTCCATGACTATTCCACGCCTGGAAAATACCCACGGTGCATGCGCCACCGAACAACCGGATTCGGCCATTATGTCCAGGTCACCGGCAGGGTAGTTGGTCCAACTCGTTCCACCGATGATGATCGCGTGGCCCAGGATCACATTCTCCTGGAGAAAACCGATGTCGCGGTGCCAGGCAATGGGCGTCTTGCCGTGCCTTTTCAACATCTCATTGAACTCAACCACGGACTGGGAGACGTGAATAGAGAGAGGAACATCGAGTTTTTCGGCCCACTGCCGGCTTTTGAGCAGGAGTTTTTCCGTGCAGGTATCGACTTGCACGGGGCACAGAAATCCCCTGACGAGTCCATCACAGGCACCGTCGTACTCTTCAATGAACCTGAGTGCCTGTTCCATGGCCCGGATGCCTTCGTCTTCGTACCACTCATAGAGGACCTGGTTCCCGTCGGGGGTATACCATCGTCCGGAACGGTAGATCTGGCCATAGCAGACCCTGTTTCCGAAAACCGGGACGAGAGGGATGATATCCTCACCAAGAGGGCCCATTTCCACCACTGTCGTCGTGCCGCTTCGTAGCAGCTCCGCGAGGGAATATTCGAGACAGACTCTGCCCATATCCCTGTCCATGGCCTTCCCTCGAGCAGGGAGGAACTCATACAACCCCGAGAAGTAGAACTGGGGGCTCCCTCGATCCTCTATGAAGGATCGATCCATAGGAGATTCGAAAAGATGGGCGTGGGCACTGATCAAACCCGGAGACACGATTTTCCCTGCTGCATCGATCGTCTCGTCGACTTCTCCGTCATACTTCTTGCCCACAAAGACGATCTCGTCTCCCTGATACACTAGCTCCCCGTCTCTCAGGTAGCGGTGTTTGGTGCCGTCGAAGGCAATGATATAGGACGCCCTGATCGAGGTCTTCTTTGAATTCATGGGCCGCTCCTAATTACCCGGCGAGTTTCTCCTCAAGTATGAACAGGGCATCGATCGGATCGGATGCACCTGTTGTCGAGAGAATCGGTTCGAGAGGCATCCGGCTCGGGAAAGGGGGCGGAAGAGCCTGAAACGGCTCTTTCCGCCTCCCCGGCGCCGGAGATCTACTTTTCCAAGGTCCACTTGTTCCAGCGTTCGATCACCCTGGCCGCATTGTCCGCGTACCAGTCTTGATTGATGAAGAACTGTTTCTCCTTGTTTGGGGGGTAGCTGGGAGCACGGCGCACTATGCTCTCAGGCAGCTCTTCAAAGGCCTTACTGTTCACGGGGCCGTTGGTATAAGCCCTGGCGAATGCGGCCTGTTTGTCTGCCCTGGTGTGCCAGGCGATGAATTTCATCGCGTTTTCGTAGTGTTTCGCTCCCTTGGGAATGCACACGTATTCCAGATAGAGCTTGCCCCCGTTCCAGTGGTAGTCGACGGGTGCTCCCTGCTCCTTGAGACGCTCTATCCTGCCGTTGTATGCAGACCCGGCTACGATTTCCTTGTCGACGAGCATCTGCGGGGGCTGTTGTCCCTGTCTCCACCACTTGACCACGTGGGGTTTGATCTCCGTGAGTTTTCTGAAGGCTCGCCCGATATCGGGGTTGTCGTACAGTTTGTCCTTGGGAACTCCGTCTGCCAGAAGGGCAAACTCCCAGCCGCCTCCATCGCTCGACATGTCCTGCAAGGTTCTCGGGCCCGGAAATCTCTTGACATCCCAGAATTCCGCCCAGGTTTTGGGGTAACTGTCTCCCGGAAACGCCTCCGTGCTGTATGCCATGACAACGGAGAAGTAGAAGCTCCCCACGGCGTATGTCCGCTTGGCCTCGGGATAGAGTTCGTCCAGGGTCTTCTTATCAAAGTAGCTGTAATCGATCTTTTCCAGCAGGCCCTGCTTCAACAGTGGCATGAATATGCCGCCGGCTATGTAGACGATGTCCCATTCCACCAGAGAAACTCAGGATCAAGAACAAGGGCAGACTGGCCGAGAATTACGATGCTGATATCACGATATTCGACTACGACAGAATCATTGACAATGCAACTACGAGAATCCCGGGCAGTTTTCCACCGGAATCGAATGGGTCATCGTGAACGGCAGAGTCGTGGTGGAGAACGGAGTACATACCGGGTCGAAACCCGGCAGGACGGTACGGACGAGATAGGCTTGTCTGAGACTTCGGGCCCTGTTGAACTCGACGGAATCCGGAAGTCATGTCGGCCTAGTCACCCGAGGAGGAGTCAGGATGAAGATCAAGATCATCAATCCGAATACGATGGAGCAGATGACCCGTGAGATCAACGAGACTGTCAAGAGGGTGGCCCGCCCTGATACGGAGTTCTTGACCGTCAACCCTCCACGAGGTCCTCTCTCCATCGAGGGTGCGTATGACAGTTACCTGGCGGCAAGAGAGGTGCTCGGGGAAGTGCTCAAGGACAGGGAAAGATACGATGCATACGTTATCGCCTGTTTCGGTGACGTCGGTCTGGATGGGGCCAGAGAAGTCGTCGATGTGCCTGTCATCGGAATCTGCGAGGCAGCTCTTCATGTCGCCAGCATGCTGGCACCCAGGTTTTCGATTCTCACCGTGATTCCCCGGGTCATTGTCCTTAATCGGCAGCTGGTGAACAAATACGGGTTCGAGTGTCATCTGGCCTCGATCAGAGCGACGGATCTCCCTGTGGAAGAATTTGCAAGGGATGCGGCCGCGGCACAAAAGGCCCTGCTCCTGGTGGGATGGAAGATATCTTTCAGCCTTGAGTCGTTGTGCCTCCGGGGTTCCCTGAATTTCGGAGAAGTGCCTCTTTCCCGAGCGCATCGTGGAAGCGTTGGGGCACCTATCAGGACTGGGCGGGTGCCGTCCTGAGCCCGGCCGCAAGAAAGGGCCAGGAATTCCCCACTTGCCCGCGAACCCGGAAAGGCTGAACCCTTCGTATTGTTCACCCCCGGCAGACCAGCCATACTCCGAGGTGTAGGAATTGAGGTTAAGCAGACCGGCCTGGGTAGAAATCGATCTGGACAATATCGCCCACAACGTGCGGAGCATCCGCCGGTTGGTAAGGAAGGACACCCGCAAGGATACGGAGATCATGGCTGTGCTCAAAAACGACGCCTATGGTCACGGGATACCGGAGGTGGCCAAGACACTCTATGCTAACGGCGTTTCCCGATTCGCGGTGGCTATGTATTCCGAGGGGGTTCTGCTGAGACGGGCATTGCCGGAAGCCTCTGTCCTCATCCTGGGTTACACCCCCCAATACCTATACGACGAGCTTATTGCCGAGTCGATTACGCCGACTGTTTTCACGTTTGAAGATGCCCGGTCCTTGTCGGAAAGAGCGTTGGCCCTGGGGAGAAGAATAAGAATCCACCTGAAGATCGATACGGGTATGCACAGGTTGGGCTTCCCGGCGGACTCCGAGACGGTCGCCCTGATCAAGGCCATCGGTTTGATGCCGAATATCGAAATCGAACGGATCTTTACCGACACCCAGGCATATCCGGGAGGCGGCGATTCGGGCGCTGGAAGAAGGATTTACCAAATACACGGCCAATCCGGGGCTTCTCTCTCTGCGGGAGGCAATACTCCAAAAGGTGCGGAAAGAGAACGGAATAGAGGCGGACATCGGGCAGATTGCGGTGACGCCCGGTTCCGTATTCACCCTGGCAAGCGCTTTGATAACGATTGCCGAACCCGGCGATGAGGTTCTGGTTCCGGATCCAGGATGGCCCAACTACAGTATGCAGGCCACGATTCTCGGCCTCAAGCCCGTCCTGTAGCTCCTGCGAAAGGAGAACGGTTTTCAGCCGGTTGTCGATGAAATAGAACCACTTGTCGGACCGCGTACGGCTGCCGTGATCATCAACTCACCGTCGAATCCCACCGGAGCCGTTTTTTCAAAAGAATCTATACAGGCCCTCGTAGACATGACGCATCGGCACGACGTCTTTTTGATCTCGGATGAAGCCTACGAGGCGATTGTATTCGAGGAGCAGCATCACAGTCCGGCTGCCTTTGACCGGGATGACCGCGTGATTTCCGTCTTTGGGGCGTCCAAGACCTATGCCATGACAGGCTGGCGGATAGGATACTATGTCGCCCCCCTCCGGGTTGCGGATGAGATGCACAAGGTGATCGAACCCTTTGTCGTCAATGCGACTTCCATCTCACAGAAAGCGGCAGAGGCCGCCCTGAGCGGTCCCCGGGACTGTGTGCGGGAAATGGTTCGTGCCTATAGGCAGCGCAGAGACATAGTAGTGGAAGCGTTGCGGCAGGAGGGGGTTGAGTTTTTCATACCTGAGGGTGCCTTCTATCTGATGCTTGAAATCAGTGAAACGGGCATGGACTCATATGGTTTCGCAAGAGAATTGGTCCAGGAGACGGGCGTTGCGGTAGCCCCTGGAAGAACATTCGGCCCGAACTCCGACAACTATATCAGGATCTCATTTTGCGCCGGTCCCGATGAACTCCAGGAAGGGCTGCGACGATTCTGCCGGTTCTATCGCAACAAATGCCATCGTTGAAATCCGAGATCTTCTTCGTAATGGTTCAAACCATCCTCGGAGAGACTGGAGATGAAAAATGAGCGTACGTGTGCTCCTGATCGTGTCCCATTATCTGGGTGTCCGCCTCATCGATGAACTGCTCAAGACGGGTGACGAGATCGTCGGGGTGGTGGCCGGTTCGGTGAGGCCGGCTACGGGTTACTGGCACGTTCCCCCGGAGTACGACGTCCGCGCAAAGGCAATCGAGAGCTACCTTCCCCTTTACGAACCCGAGCCCTCGAGGCTGAACAGCCCCGAATTCCTGGGGGCGATCCGCAAGACAAACCCCGACTTTATCGTGTCCGGCTACTACGCCAAGATATTCGGCGATGCGCTCCTCGCCATCCCGCCGGAAGGCTGCGTGAACCTCCATCCGGCGAGGTTGCCCGAGTACCGGGGGCTCACCCCTCATTTTACCCATATGCTCCTCGGCGACGATAGAAACTACATCACCATGCACTGGCTCGATGCAGGGGTGGACACCGGTGACATTATCGCGTGGTCCTCGATCGAGATCAGGCCCGAGGAGACCGGGTTTGAAACGGGCCGGCGCCTGACAGAAGCCGGAATGGAGATGTTGCGGGAATACTGGCCCAGGGTAAAAGACGGCACGGCGCCGCGCCTCAAACAGGACGAATCCAGGGCGTCGACTTTCAACTTCTCCTGGGATATCGCAGAGATAGATTGGACGCAGTCTGCCACTCAAATCTGGAACTTGGTACGGACACTGACCCGGCCTCTGGGTGGTGCCTGGACGATGGTGGGTGGTCGCAGGGTTCATGTCTGGGGGATCGAGGTGGTTGACCCGGACGGGGAACTCGCAGCGGCAAGGACGCTGCCGGGCCAGGTGTTGGCGGTGACCGGCAGGGGCATGTGGGTACAGTGCGGCCAGGGCCAGGTGCGGATCCTGGATGCCACGCCGGACGACCGGCCTGACACCACCCTCTTCGAACTAGTGGCTCAATTTGGTGGAGACATGCCTCTGCTGCTCGGTTGAAGGGCCGGCCCGTGAGAGATCACGCGGTCTTCGGGAGTCGACCCGAAAACCGCAGGCGATCCGGTGCGCGGAATCGGTGGAGGTGTTAAAGGGGGGTGGCGGTTGGGGGTGGATGGTTACGGTTGTAGCGGGACGGCCGGCTGGCGGGGCGAGAGCCTCGGGTCTCTTGGATCAGGTTTCTGAGATCTCCGAGCATGGATCGGATGCGAGCCATCTCCTGGGGAGAGGCCTCTTGCCCCCCGAACCGTTGCCGGTTGTAAAGACAGGTGATATCGAGCACACCGTTGTAACCCCTGCCCCCTGATCGGATCACCTCCCGGGCGTACTCGAGAGGAGTAGTTCCCGCCTTTCTCGAAAAGCCCCGTGCCTCGAGCATCCTGACCATTTCCCTGTAGAACCCCACCCGGATCGGCTGGCGGGAAGATTCCTTTGTCGAGGCAAGGGGTTTCTTCACTTGACGGATGATCAGAAAGAGGGTTCCAACTCCTCCGAGTAGGATCAAAAGGAGAAAGAGAGACTTCTGCCAGGAGGGCGCCTTGCTTGCCCAGAGGCGGTATCGAATCTTGAGCGCCGCAAGAAGCCGCCGGCCTCCCCTCCCCAGGTAGAGGCCTTTGGTTCGGGCCAGGCGGACCGCCGCGACCTGGTCTCTCAACCGGTAGTTTATGACATATCGGTTCCACTTCAAGCGCAGGGCATCGACGAAATGGAAGAGTTCTTTGACCGGGCCGAAGACCGGTTTCTCCTCTCCGGCCGGCGGGGTGGGGTCGAAGGTCACCCAGCCGCTTCCAGGGAAATAGACCTCCACCCATGTGTGGGCGTCTTTCTCGCGGATCAGGTAGTACCGGCCGAATCCGTTCCACTCTCCACCGAGAAAGCCTGAAACGAGTCTGGCGGGGATGTCCAGGCTTCTGACCATCAGTGTCATGGCAGTGGCAAAGTGTTCGCAGAAGCCTTTTTTCTGATGGAAGAGAAAATCCTCGACAGGGGAGTAAGCGGGGTTTCTCTCCACGTCGAGACTGTAGGTGTAGTTTTCTTTGAGAAATTTCTCGACGGCCTCCACCTTTTGGTAGTCTCCCTCAAAGGGCTTGGTTACCTGATGGGCGAGACGCCGGATGCTCTGGCTCTGCTCGGGCAACTGGAGGGAGAAGTCGGAGCCCCCCTTTTCGGGAGGCCTGGGGCTGCTGATCTCCCTTCCATCCCGGGTGAGGGCGATCTCGGATCGAACCCTGTAGCTCAGCCGTATCCTCTTCCTCACAGAGAGGGGGAGCTCTATGGTGCCGAGCCTGTTGGTCTTCACGTACAGAAAATCGCCTGAAACGGCCACGGTACCGGGAAGAGAAAAGACGAGATCCATACCGAGGGGTTCCATGTAGAAGGTCTGCTCCAGAATCGGCCCCGTGCCGGCTCTTTCTCGGACGGGAAAGACCCTGCCAGAGCCTGGTCTCAGGAGCCGGTCGAAGGGCGCCCGGCTCTCCCATGCCCTGCCGTTGTAATAGTCGAAGGCCATTGCTCGCCAGTGGAGGGGTCCTGCCTGTGGCGTTCCCTGTGCCGGATAGAGCTCAACCCTCATGACAGCCCGTGAGTCGAGTCTTACCGGACCGAAGAGGGCGAGGTCCACGGTCTTGGAGAATCCCGAAACACGGCTGTCAGGGCTTCTTGAATGGAGATAGCCGAATCCGATGCGGGGGATTCCATAGAAGAAGGCAAGGGTGATGAAGAAGGAGAAGAAGGCGACCAGGGACACGGTCGCAAGAAACCGGCCGCCCACGGGTGGTGCCCCGCCAGGATCTGCGGACAGCTCCATTCCCCTGCTTTCCAACTCTTCCTTGAAGTGGTGGAGAATCAGGGTCCAGGTCAGCATCAAGAGATAGAAGAGGAAGGAGAAGACGAAGGAGAGCCCGGCGGTCAATCCGGCCGCAGAAATCAGGCCGAAGAAGCTCAGGCCGTAGAGTTGATGGTAGTCGCGGTTGTTTTTCAGGCTGAAGAGCTTGACGGTCTGAATCAGAATCAGGAGATGGGCCGAGGCGATGATCATGTCTCCTGAGAGGAAGAAGTAATCGGCAAGGCCGAAGAGGAGGGCGGCAAGGGCAGCAGTGTTTCCCAATGCCCTGGAGAGAATCAGGGAAGGCCCGAGGCGGCTCTTGAAAAAAGAGAGGCCCAGTGCGGCGAATCCCAATGAGAGGATCAGCGGATTGAGAGCTCCTGTCAGGGCCTGGGAGAGAAACCCGGCCAGAACGAGCAGATGATAGGAAGACCTGAAAAGAGATAGAAACCTCTTGTTCATGGCGGTTCATTGAGAGATCTATGGAAATCGAGAACAGACACAGGGATGCACTCCTCGGGGATTCCGCTCAAAGCATCCGGGCGTGCCGAGATGAATACCACCGACCCCTGCCTGCCGTTTCGCCAAGATCCGGGATCCGGAGGGTTGGTTTCGGCCAGGTCTTCTCCTTCGACGAGGGAGAGTATCTCAAGCAGACTCCGCGCATGATGCGTTCCGAGGCCGAAAGGCGTTGTACGGCCCCTGGTGACGAGCCTGGTCTGAAACCCTCTCTGGTCCAACCTGAGAACCAGGGTTGCAGCAATGCGAACCGCGGTCTCGAACAGCTCCTTAGGATTCTCAAGGTGACCCATACCGAAGGCCCCGTCGAGGACAAGGCTGACGCGGTGGCTCTGTTCCGCCTCAAACTCCTTGACCATGAGGCTGGACCGTTTCGCGGAGCTTCGCCAGTGGATCGACCTTGAGTCGTCGCCGGTCCGGTAGTCTCGAATGCCCAGGAAGTCGCCTTCATTTGCCTTTCTTATATTGGGGAGCTTACCGGTCCCGTCACCCGGGGTCCTGATTCCCTCGAACCGGTCGGGCAGGATCTCGGGGTAGACCAGGATCGCTCTCTCCTTGCGGATTTCTCTCGATTTGACGAAGAGGCCGAAGGGATATCTGGTGGTGAGGCGGAACCCTGTGAATGCGTGGCGCCCCCGCCTCTCAAAGCGGGCCCGGTAGTTCAGGACGAGGGTCTTCCCCGCGGCAATCTTGAGAAGATAGTGATTCCCCAAGGCAACATCCCCTTCGCCCAGGTCCTCGATCTGGAGAGAGAAAGTGGGGACAAATCGCTTGAGATTTGTCACCCTCAGCTCTACCAGGAAGGGGGAGGCGGCGAAAACGGATTGGGGAAAGGATCTCGACAAGGAGATCCGCTTGATAGACTGTTCCGAGAGTATCCCCGAGACCACGATGAGGCTGAGCATCATGGCCAGGATCATGTAAAGCAGATTGTTCCCGGTGTTCAAGGCCCCGATGCCCACTCCGAGTGTGATGAGAAAGAATCGGAATCCTACGGGTGTGAACCTCAGGGCTCGATCCCTGTAAGAGAGCTGGAGGAGTCTTCGCAAGGATTCCATCTATTCGCGACTCTCCCGGCGGCCTCATAGGGGCACAGGGACACTCTCGACCAGGTCCTGTATGATTCGCTCGGCCTCCTCACCCCTCTGGCCGTAGAAGTTGAATCGACCGGCCACAACCACCCGGTGGGCCAGGACCGGGACGGCCACACCCTTGATGTCGTCGGGAATGCAGTATCCCCTTCCCCGGCTGACTGCCATGGCTTTTGATGCCTTCATGAGAAAAAGCCCCCCTCTGGGGCTCGCGCCCACTTCGAGGTTCTTGGAGCTTCGAGTTGCACCCACGATATGGAGGATATAGTCCATCAGGCTCTCATCCATCCGCACGGTGTCTACCATCTCCTGGAGATGGAGAACCTCCTCCACAGAGAGGACGGGGGCGAGATCACTACATGGGGAGCCCGGCCACTCTGCCTTGAGAATCTCTTTTTCGTCGTCGATCTGGGGGTATCCGATCCGGATGCGCATCATGAACCTGTCGAGTTGGGATTCGGGCAGGGGAAAGGTACCCTGGTACTCCAGGGGGTTCTGTGTGGCGATGACGATGAAGGGTCTGGGCAGGGGATAGGTCTCCTTGTCGATCGAGACCTGGGATTCATTCATGGCCTCAAGCAGTGAGCTCTGGGTCTTGGGTGAGGTCCGGTTGATCTCGTCGGCAAGAACCACATTGGAGAAGATGGGGCCCGATTTGAATTCGAACTCCTTCTGAATCGGGTTGTAGACCGAAACGCCCAGGATGTCCGAGGGCAGCATGTCGCTTGTAAACTGGATCCTCTTGAAGGAGCAGTTAAGGGAGCGTGCGAGACTGTGGGCCAACGTCGTCTTGCCCACCCCGGGCACATCCTCGATCAGGAGATGGCCTCTTGCGAGAAGTGTGATCACCGCCAGTCGGACCACATGAGACTTCCCCTTGATTGCCTTCTCCACGTTTTTCTGGAGGAGGGAGATCCTGGCCGCGGTTTCCATGTCGACCTGCATAGGTTTTTTCTCCAGATGGCACACCTGCATTTGGAGGGGCTCAAAGAAATCTACGGCAAAAGCGGGCAGATTGGAAGAAGGGGAAAGCATAATCCATGCCACAGGCCGATGCGTCCTTGCCGGACCGGGAATATTCTGCTATTCTTCTGCCGAGGTCAACGCGGGGAGGCAAGAGGCGCATCTTGGAGGAAAATGCACCGGGTCTGCTAAAGAAGATACTCATCCACATCGCAGGGATCAGCCTGATCCTCGTGGGAATTGCCGGGCTCTTCCTCCCTGTTCTCCAGGGGATTCTCCTTATCGCCGGGGGAGTGGGGCTTCTTGCAACTGGCAATGAGACGGTGAAAAAGTGGGTTTACCGCGTTAAGAGGAGATACCCCCGGCAGACTCTCGTCTTGAAACGGATCAGAACAAAGGTCCTCTGCCGGCGGAGCTCTTCATCCGGCTAAGTGGTGTAAGATCAAAAGAGGGAGCGCACGACGGTGGGGAGGAGGTCTTCCGAGAGAAACTCCTTGTGCTTTCCACAGTGGGGTTGATCCGGTTTCCTCGTGCACTCCTGGCACTGGCTCAGGATTCTCATGCCTTCATGGAAATCCCGAAGGATGGTCTGGTAGACGGCTCTCCTTCTCTCCGCTTCGGCGCTCTGCTTTTGGAGCCGCACGAGAAGCTTCTTGGCCACTTCTCCTCTGGTCTTGCTCTTGCGTTTCAAGGCCATCAGCACCTTGATCTCCTTGAGGCTCATCTCGAGTTCTTGGAGTGATTGAATCAGATTGATCCTGGAGAGAGCTGTTCCATCGTAGAGCCGAAACCCTCCGGGGCTTCGCATGGCCGGATTGATCAGTCCGAGTTCCTCGTAATAGCGTATCGTCCTGAGGGAAACGCCCGTCTTTCTTGCGACCTCGCCGATCTTCATCAGCCCCTGTGTATTGCCCACGCGGTTCCTCGCAGCCATGCCCTGTTAAGTATAAAAAAGATGGCTTTTGTGTTTCAAGGCCAGAGAGGAGCGAAGGGACTTGCCCTCCTCTCGATTTTCTGTTAGTATCGCAAAAAAGTCTTATGGTTACGGCCAATTAGTAATCACTGAAGAGTGGCCGTGGGGCGGGCATCACGGGGTTTTTTGTGGTCGTTCCCTTTTGCCGGGAAAGGCTTTCCCGAAAGGGAGTCTTTATGCTCCGAGTCCGCCGGCATGGGTTTTCCGGTCGGGTCGACCGGTGCTCGGAATGGGTCAGAAGGTTCCCCAAGAGAAAGGGACCGGCACGTCTCGGTGGCGGCCGGCCGGAGGGACCCGTTGCAGGGATCCCTTGGTCTCCGAAAGGGCTGAGATGCCTGGCTCGAACCCGGGCGGAGGAGTTCCTTATGGATGAATTCAGTGTTCTTGTTGTCGATGACGAGCAAGAGGTGCGGCAGACTCTTTCGGAGATGATCGAGGGGCTCGGGTATCAGGTTCTGGTGGCAGGGGGCGGGGAGGAGGCTCTTCGGAGAATCAGGGACGAGAAGGTCGATCTGGTCATTACCGATCTGTCGATGCCCGGATTGAACGGTTTGGATCTGATACTCGCCTCCAAGGAGATCAACCCTAGTATTCCCATCGCCGTCATCTCCGCCTTTGGAAGTGTGGAGAACACAAGCGAGGCCCTTACCAGGGGTGCCTTCAGCTTCGTGGCCAAGCCCTTCAAGCTGCCGGAGATAAGGGAACTGGTTCGAAAGGGCAGGCAGTTGCGGGAATTGTCCCTGGGGACCTACGCGCTTATGGAGTGGGTTCAGAGTCAAACGGAGATGGTCTTCCCCAGCCAGCCCCATCTCTTCCCCTCTGCGATACTGTTTGCCGTCAAGGAGTGCCAGTGGCGGGGCATGGACGATGAAGGGCGCCTGGAGAATGTCGCCATATGCCTGGAGGAGCTTCTGAGTAATGCCTATGTTCATGGTAACCGGAGGAATGGGGATAAGCGAATCAGGCTGAAGATGTCTTTCGATGCGGAGAAATTTGTCCTTTCTGTCAGAGACGAGGGGGAGGGATTTGACGGGGAGAACTACTTGGGAATGATAAGGGGACGGCAGCCGTCGGTTCCTGAGAAGAGGGGTCTCTTCATCGTCGACCTCCTTGCGGACGAACTCCGGTTCAACGGCAAAGGCGACGAGGTGACGGCGGTGATGTACAGAGAAAAGAGGCCGGCAGGGCGATGATGGATGACAGAGAACCAGGGCACGGGGAAAGGTCGCTGGAATCCATCCTAGACTGGTGGCGGCGGTCCAAGGACATCTCACCCTGCATAACGAGGGTCGAACATATACCCGCACGGAGGGGGATCTACGCTGATTTCCCCCCGTTTATTCACGGGGAACTCGTCTCGGTCCTGAAGAAGAGAGGCATCTCGAGGCTTTACTCCCACCAGAAAGAGGCTCTCGAGGCGGTCCGTTCGGGCAAGGACGTGGTCGTGGTTACACCGACCGCCTCGGGCAAGACCCTCTGCTACAACCTGCCTGTTCTCAACGACAAGATGGAGAACCCCCCTTCCCGCTCCCTCTATCTGTTTCCCACAAAGGCCTTGGCCCAGGACCAGATGGCCGAAGTCGAGGAATTCCAGGGCGGGATTTCCCGCCGTCTCAAGGTTCACACATACGACGGGGATACGCCCGGTGAAGTGCGCCGTGCTATCCGATCCCAGGCAGACATCGTCATAACAAATCCGGACATGCTTCATACGGGCATACTCCCCCATCATACCAAGTGGGCCTCTTTTTTCCAGAACCTCAGGTACGTGGTCATAGACGAGCTCCATTTCTACCGGGGTGTGCTGGGTTCCCACATGGCGAACGTGATTCGCCGGATGGATCGAGTCTCGGCCTTCTACGGGTCGAGGCCCCAATTCATCTGCTGCAGTGCCACAATCGCAAACCCGAAAGATCTGGCCGAGAGGTTGATCGAGAGGCGCGTGGAACTGATTGCCCGGAACGGAGCGCCCTCTGGGGAGAAGACCTTTGTCTTCTTCAATCCTCCTGTTGTCAACAAGGAGTTGGGTATCCGGGCGAATCATCTCAAAGCCGCCGAGAGACTCGCCTCGGCACTTCTAAAGGAAAAGGTCCAGACCATCCTCTTTGTTACCAGCAGGCTCAATGTGGAGGTGCTGACAAAGTATCTGAAAGACCGCGTTGGAAGGTCGACAGGCAGGGAGCAGTCGATCCGGGGGTATCGCGGGGGTTACCTGCCCCGGACGAGGAGGGAGATCGAGAGGGGGCTGCGAGAGGGCCGGGTTCTGGCAGTGGTCTCCACGAACGCCCTGGAGTTGGGAATCGACATCGGGTGGTTGAATGCATGCATGATCGTCGGCTATCCGGGCACCATCGCCAGTACTTGGCAGCAGGCCGGGAGGGCCGGGCGGAGATCCGGCAGGGCCCTGGTGGTTTTCGTTGCGAGGAGTTCCCCTCTGGATCAGTTTATTATCGAGCATCCGGACTACTTCTTCGGCGGGAGCCCAGAGTACGGCCGGGTCAACCCGGACAATCTCCTGATCATGTTGAGCCATATCAAGTGCGCAGCCTTCGAGCTCCCCTTCAGGGAGGGAGAAAGGTTCGGCGGAGAAGATCTCGATGAGATCCTGGAATTCCTGGCCGATAAGGAGGTCCTCCACAAGTCCGGGGGGCGGTGGCACTGGACACAGGATGCCTACCCTGCCGACGAGGTGAGTCTCAGAAGCATCTCCGAGGAGAACTTCGTGGTGGTTGACACCACGAGGGAAAAGGGGAAACCTGCAAACCGGGTCATTGCAGAGGTGGATTTCGTGGGGGCCCATACCACCCTCTATCCGGAGGCCGTCTACATGTGTGAATCCCAACTCTACCAGGTGGAGAGGCTCGACTATCACCACCGGAAGGCATACGTCAGGAGATTCCACGGGGATCACTATACCGAGGCATTGAGCTACACCCATATCGCCATCCTCGATACCTTTGAAGGCAGCGAGGAGGGTTCGTACCGGGTCGAACACGGCGAGATAAGACTCACAAGCAAGGTGGTGGGATTCAAGAAGATCCGATTCCATACCCTGGAGAACCTGGGTTACGGCAAGGTGAGTCTCCCTGACCAGGAGATGCACACCACTGCCTGTTGGTTCACCTTTCGGAAGGCGGCGATCGACAGTTTCTCCCTTCCCCGGTGGGAGGTCATAGACGGGGTACTGGGGATCTCTCATGCCCTCCATGCCGTGGCCTGTCTTCATCTGATGTGTGATCCCAGAGACATACAGTGGACTGTCGGAGACAGGGAGGGTCGTTGGTTTGTCCGGCTCTCGGGTGAAGGCAGGGGCCTGTACGGATCTGTCGGCGGAGAAGATCTGGTCTCTCCGGAAACGGTCGAGGAGTTTGAGCCCACTGTCTATATTTATGAGAGTTATCCCGGAGGAGTGGGGTTCAGCCACCAGATCTACGATACCAGAGAGGGCCTCTTCCGCGAGACTCTCGGACTCATCTCCCGCTGTCCCTGTTCCCATGGCTGTCCCTCGTGTGTGGGCCCCACAAAAGAGGTGGGTATGAACTCCAAGGAGGTGGCCATGGCCCTGCTCAGCCATGTCTTGGATTCCACGGGAGTTTGATAGTCAAAGGGGCCGACGGTGTCTGCTGCTCCCGGAGGCCTGTAGGACCCGCATCGGGTTCTGAGAGAGGCCTTGCCCTCGACGGGGATCATGATGGGTATCAAAGAGCGGCTGGAAAGACTCGAAACGAGGTCCGGGGCAAAGCGACAGGCCCGGGATGAGATAGTCTCGGATCTGAAGAAGAGGCTCGAGAGACTGGCTCGTGACCGGCGAATAGTGGCAGAGGGGAAGAAGTCGAGACCTGTTGAGGAGTTGATCGGGGGCCAAGAGGTGGCCACCCCCCACGGAAAGACTCTCATGAGGGAGGAGACCTACGGTTCAGGTTACCGCCATGGAGGTATGCTGCTCGACCGGATATTGGAAATCCCGACGGATTCGATTTCCGTAGTTTCCCGGGACGAAAGCCTCGTAGGCCTTGATTTTTCCCGGACTCTCTTCATCGATGTGGAGACTACCGGTCTGGCCGGTGGAACGGGAACCTGCGCGTTTCTGGTGGGTGTGGGTTTTTTCGAAGGGGGCCGATTCATAACGCGCCAGTTCTTTCTCAGGGATTTCTCAGAGGAGAGGGCTATGCTCTGGCTCCTGGGCAAGCTGGCCGCAAGGTTCCGATTCCTCGTGACTTTCAACGGGAAGAGATTCGACGTTCCCGTGCTGGAGACGAGGTTTGTCCTTTCCCAAATGGAAAACCCCTTGAGGGATCTCCCGAACCACGACCTCCTGTTCCCCTCCATGAGGATATGGAGAGGGGCGTATGGGGACTGTCGGTTGGCCACGCTGGAGTCTCACGTACTGGATATCCAGCGTCACGACGACATCCCGAGTGAGATGATCCCCTACGTCTATTTCGACTATCTCAGGACCGGCGACGGAAACCGGATCCAGCGCGTGTTCTATCACAACCGCATGGACGTTCTCTCGCTTGTCACCCTGGCCGGGCGGATCCATGAGCTGGTTCACGCCCCTCAGACGGCCTCCAAAAGGGAGTGGGTCGAGCCTTATGCCGTCGGAAGACTCCTGTCGAATCGGAAAAGAACCGGTGAGGCGATCGGATGTTTTCATCATGCCTTGAGGATCTGCAAGGATTCCGGAGAGTGGGAGATCCTGAAGCACCTTTCCCTGGCCATGAAAAGAGAGAGGCAGATGGAGGGGGCGGTTTCGCTCTGGAAAGAGATGGTCTCTCTGGACGGGAGCCGGGGGCTCTTCCCTTACGAAGAATTGGGAAAGTACTACGAGCACCATGCGAAGGACTATCAGGAAGCTCTGAGATGGGTCAGAGAGGCCTCCGGTAAGCTGAGGGACCTGAGTATGGTCGAGAGGGAGGCCCTCCAACGCCGGTATCGCCGCCTCCTTTCAAAGAAAAGCGGGGGGAAGGACAGCGGCGAGGGCGTGGCGGAAATCAGCAGCAGATCCCTGCCTCCTTGGCAGTGTTCGAGACGGAGAGTCGATCAGGACCGAGTGCATGAGAGCTCTTCCGGGAGAGGATCCGGTTGTAAAGGGAGAGGATCTGGGAGGTGATGTTTTCCCACGAATGCCTTTTCGCCTGATCGATCCCTCGGCTTCCCATGAAGCTTCTGAGGGCACTGTCCCGCAGAAGCCTGTCGAGCCTGTCCGCAATGGCCCGGGGGTTTCCCTCGGGGATGAGATACCCTGTCTGGCCGTCTCTAACCGTATAGTTCAGGCCGCCTACCCTCGATGCGATCACGGGAGTACCGCAGGCCATCGACTCCAATGCCACCATGCCGAATGACTCGTAGCGGGATGGCAGAAGGCAGACCTCGGCTGCGGAGTAAAAGAGGGGGAGCGCTTCCTGGGGCTGAGAGCCGAGAAAGGTTACCACAGGATCGAGGCCGAGTTGAGAGGCGAGGTGCTTCAGCCTCTCCATCTCTGTGTCTGCCGAATTGCCACGGTTGTCCCTATCGCCTCCGATGATGAGAAGCCGGAGGTCCTCGGAATGGATACCCCGCTTATCGATGAGCATGGCCACCGCCTTGAGAAGACAGTCCAGGCCTTTGATCGGCTGGATCCGCCCCACGAACAGAAGGATCCGGTGGCCGGAAAGACCGAGTCGCTCCTTTGCAGTCTCCTTGGGCAGAGGCGTGAACAGATCGAGGTCGACGCCGCAGGGAACAACGGCGATCTTGCTGCAATCCGCTCCGTAGTACCAGACCATTTGGGCTCGATCAGCCGGAGTCGAGGCCACGATGAGTTGGGAGAGACCCATCACCTTCTTTTCGATACCGATTCGCAGGTCTGTCTCTCTTTCCTCCTTCACCCTGGCTACCATGTTTTTCATCACGCCGAGGGTATGAAACATATGGACGAGGGGGGCTCCGAGCTGCCGGGAGAGTTCAAGGCCGGCCCACCCGGAGAGCCAGTAGTGGCTGTGGATGATGTCGTAACGGATTCCCCGGGCATGGGCAAAATCCAGGATCCCTCTAACAAAAGCGGGCAGGTAGAGCCAGATCCCGTCTTTCCCAAACGGCCTCTGAGGACCGGCCTGAACATGGACCACCCGGGCCTTCCCGCCCAGGGGAACCACTCTGCCGACGTCAGGGCTTTGAGAGCGGGTGAATACGTCCACCTCGACACCGGAGCTCCCGAGGCGGCGCCCGATTTCTCTCACATAGACGTTCATGCCCCCCGTCCGCTTCCTGCCCAGGTCGGCCAGGGGACAGGTATGAAAGCTGATCATGGCGATCCGTTTCAAGGTTAATGCTCCTCTCGCCTATAGACGGTATATCTGTAGATTACATAATCCCTCGCCCCGAATCGATACTTGTAGGACTCGTTCCCCCTCAGGAAGTCATAGGTTTTCACCCCTTTCGAGATCGCGTCCTCTATGGAATGGCTGATCAGAACCCAGCCGGGACTCCAGTGGCCGAACTCCTTGTCATATCCCGAGTTGTAGAGGTAGAGGGAGTCTCCGTATTTGAAGGTGACCAGACCGGCCAGCCTCCTGCCGTTGGCTTCGAGGAAGGAGATATCAAGCCATCCTGCCCGGTGAAGGCACGAGGCCATTTCCCTGAAGAAATCCTCCCTTGTCTGGTTCATGAAAACCGCTTTTGCAGGATCGCTCTTCTTGTGGAGTTCGATAAAGGATTCCATATCCTGGAGGATGAATGGTGCAGAACTGTTGAGATACCTGTACTCTCCTGCCTCCCGCCGGATCTTCTTGCTTTTCCGCCTGATCTCGTGACGGTTCTTCCGATTCATTCCTGCAAGAAAAGTCTCCCAGCTCGAAGGGAGTTCGACCCTCGGGCAGACATCCTCCATGACAAGGGTGTGAGGGAATCCGCTCTTCTCGCAGATTCTCACAAGGTGTTCCAGAGTGGGGGAATCCGAGGGAAGGCAATGGAGATCGAGGGTATCCCAGAGTTCCCCGTGGGTGGTGATCAAGTCGGCCACTGCCTCGAAGAAAGGAACCTCCTCTCCCCGGCGGATAATGAAGTCGAGGTAGTCGGACAGATCGGTACCTCCCAGGAAACCGAGCCTCTTTGGGCCGTCCCCCTCTGAACTAGTCATAAGAGGGGCTATCCCCGCGAGTCTGCCATCGGGAGTTCGAGCGGTAATGAGGAAGAGTCCTCCTGAGGAACCGAAATGTTTCCACCAGAGAGTGTTCCACTCCCACGTCTGGAACACCGTGTTGGTCGCACTCCGGCCGAGGAGGTCTTCCCATTCGTCTCTGAGCTCCATGAGATCTGAAGGATCCTGATGGAGCTCGAGTCTCAGCGGCTTGTCCGTCATTTGATCCCATTGGAAGCCACAAGAGTTTCCAGCGAGGGTTACAGAGAGAAAAATACCACAGTCCCCGGAGATGTTGCAACGACAGAGGAGGTGGAGTTTTTTGACTTTTGGGGAACATCCTTGCCTCCTGGCGACATTGCGGAAGCGGTGGGGTACCCATCAAGGGTGAGCGGGGAGGGGAAAGGTCGTGTTCGTGATTCGTGAGTCGTGTTCCCGGGGAAGGGACAGGAACCGCCCACCCGCGAACCTTGATAGGGTCACCGCGTGAGCTCAGGAGCGAGGGGTTGTCCTGCCAAAACAGAAAAAAGCCTGAAGTCATATTCTTTCAAGAATCCTCGGCCGGAGACTCAGGAAACTCCACCAGGGGAGGGAAGAGAGGTTCGGGGGTCCTTCTGCCCGGTGCCGGGAGCGTGAGAAGGGAGTGATAGGGATTTCAGAGACAAAAGGGGGTCGCCTCTGGGGGGAGGACTACCCGGGTAGGGCAGAACCGGGGTGGTTTCCTGCGGTGGAAGGGAAAGGGTTATGGCGGGAGGACTCCTGTGAGAGGGGGGAATTGACAGGCAATGGGTTCTTAACTAAAATTATTATGAATCGGAGGTGGAGTACATGATCACGACAAAACCTGCTCCTTCGCGGCTGAATCGTTTTTTCGACTGGCTGATCCGGAGGGCTTTCCAGGATCTGAAGATAAGGGAGCCCGCAGTGGCCGATTACATCGCCGACCTGCTGGCAAAGTTCGCCCGGACGGACAACCTGTACAGGATAAGGGACCTGCAGGGCAGGAGACTCGACAGCGTGGTGGAGATGCTCCTTGAGGCCGGGAGGATGGGGGAGGTCGATTCGGATCTCGAAAAGGAGCGGGAGATCTACAAGCATACCGGCGACTACATTCTTTTCATGTCCGGTGTTTTCCGCGAATACGTCGAAAAAAACGCGTTTCTCGGGTATTACCTCCAGGAAGGTGGAAGGGCGTACCAGGTGGTCTTTGACATGGATGTCAGGCTCATGAGACCAGCCTATCTGTTTCTTGAACTGGCCAGGCGGTTCGAATTCTATTCAGGAGCGGTTCACTACATGAAAAAGGCTTTCTTCAAGGACAGAGGGGGGAATGACCCTTTTCTGGACTTTGCGGGCCAACTGGAGATTCTGGCCTAAGCTTTCGGCTTAGAGGAGGAATCGCCATGCCGACCTATGATTTTGTCTGCACGAAGTGTAAGAAGCCGGTAAGTATGAATCTGTCGCTCCAGGAGTACGAGAAGGGGAAGGCAAAGTGCCCCCACTGCGGAAGCATGGACCTGAAACAGCAGATTACGCCCTTCATGACCAAGACATCCAGAAAGAGCTGAAAGATAGGCGGTTTTGTCGGCTATTTTCGTCCGCCGAACAGGCCGGGAGGGCTCGTTCTACCACCTGACCTCGGGCGGGGAGGAGAGGATCGGCCGTTAGACCCTGATGGTTTCGAGGAACTCGTTCCATCTCTGCTTGGCCGGGTTGCTGTCGGGCTCGATGAGATAGAGGCCGGCTTTGAAATTGGGAGGCGGCGTGCCGGGGAAAAAGAGATTGTACCAGATCACCGTGCTCGCCATGGAAACGGTACCTTCATCGAGTTCCACTTCGACATCGATGTGAGGTGCTTTTTGGGCCTTGGCGATGAGGGGGAGGAGATAGTCCATATCCTGGGGCGAGAGCATGACATCGATGGTGAGGCCCTCCATGGAGACATCGTAGGTCTCTCCTCTGATCGATCGCTGTTCAGGCCCATGGCGGCGGAGGTCTGTATCCAGGTCTTCCGGATCCCGGACGGTAAAGGAGAGGGGCAGCCTGATCTTCAACCGGCGGTACCGTCTCCTCTCGCCCATGGAGTTTCCGAAATCCTCTTCCACCACCAGAATCCTCCCTCCCGTTTGAGATGAACCGTAGACGAGGTGTTTCGTAGATGAGTCTTTTGGAAGATGATACCTCCTTTCTAACCCATATGGCGGGTTTTGTCAAATCCATGGGGAGCGGAGGCGGTGGTAGTATGGATCCGGGTGGGAGGATGGTGAAGAGATTCGGGAGGTTTTTCTCCGCCTTGTTGGTGGCTCTGGTTCTCCTCTCGGGGTGTACGGCCCTGAGGATTCGTGAGGTGCGGAGGCCGGAGGACGCCCTGGTGCGCCTCAAGGCCAGCCGGTTTCCCAGGTTTCTGGACGACCTCGATAAGGCGTCTCTGAAAGAGGCTCTCCAGGGCAGTATCCGCTACTTCAGATCTCTGCCGCAGGACCGGCTGCTGGTCCTGGGCCCAGACACCTACACGGTGGCCGATGCGGTCTCCTCCCTCGAGGCTTTTCTCGGTCTTCTCGAAGAGGCCCGTACACCTGAAGAGGTGGATCGTCTTGTCGCCAGCCGCTTCCAGGTCTACCAGTCTGTTGGTCACGGTTGGGGGCGCCGGGTGCTCTTTACCGGCTACTACGAACCGGTGGTGGAGGGGAGCCTCGTTCGGGACGAGGGTCACCCCTATCCCCTCTACAGGAAGCCTGACGAACTGGTCACTGTCAGGCTGGGGATGTTCAGTCCGCGTTTCGAGGGGGAGAGGATCATGGGGAGACTGGAAGGGGACCGGCTTGTCCCGTTTTACACCCGGGCCCAGATCGACGGTGAGGGTGTTCTGGAGGGAAGGGGATACGAGATAGTCTGGCTCAGGGACAAGATCGACCGGTATTTCTTGCAGATCCAGGGGTCGGGTTTCGTGCGGCTTCAGGATGGTAGGTGCCTGCGAGTAAACTACGATGCCGCAAACGGGAGGCCGTACCGGAGCATCGGGAGACTTCTCATAGATCGGGGGAAAATCCCGAGAAAGGAGATGTCCATGCAGCGAATCCGATCCTACCTCCGTGACAACCCGCGTGAGGTGGACGAGGTTCTTTTTCACGACCCGAGCTACACCTTCTTCCGTGTGGTGGAGAGGGGCCCGCTGGGGAACATCAACGTCCCCCTCACGACGGGCCGCTCTATTGCCACCGATTCAAGACTCTTTCCAAAGGGAGGACTCGCCTTTGTTATCACGGAAAAACCGGTGATGGACGAGAAGGGGGATATAGTCGAATGGAAACCCTTCTCCAGGTTTGTGGTAAACCAGGATACAGGAGGGGCTATCCGCGGCCCCGCGAGAGTGGACCTGTTTTGGGGGGAGGGAGAGGTGGCCGCGGTTTCTGCAGGGCACATGAAACAGAGGGGGAAGCTCTTTTTCCTGATGAAGAGGAAGGAATCGAGGTGAAGCGGCCGTGCCTCCAAATTGATTTTCCCCGCACGGTGTGGTAAGTATTCAGTGTACAGGAGGAAACCGTGGACGATAGTGACAGTTGCCAAAGGTTGCAGGAAGAGGGGGGGGATTGATCGGCACGTATTTCCACAAGACCTCCCTTCCTCTCTCCTGCCTTTTTGAAAACCTTCGGTTCTACTGAAATACCGAGCCACAGAGACAACGGAGCATAGTTCGGAGTCCTTATCGGTCGTGTTCGATCAGAGGAGGAGCCATGCGGGGTGCTCTTTTTGTTCCCGAGCTTCGAGAACTGGTGGCTGCAGGGAATCGTGATACGATTCGGGAGGTCTTCGCCGATCTCCACCCGTCGGATGGTGCGGAACTCATCTCGGGTTTGGAGCCTCACGAGATCATGGATATTCTGGCCATTGTCGGCAACCGGGCTTCCATTGAGATATTCGAACAGCTCGATCTGCCGGTTCAGAAGGCCTGTCTGGAAAAAGCCGGTCCAAAGGCCGTGCTCCCCTTTATCGAGGGCATGTCTCCGGACGACCGGGTAGACCTGATCAAGGAGGTGGAGCCGGAAATAGCGGAACGCCTCATGCCGCTGCTGGCCCAGGCCGAGCGGGATGACATCAGGCGCCTCCTCGCCTATGAGGAGGGCACGGCCGGGGCCATAATGACCACCGAGTATGCCTCGGTGGACAAGGACATTACAGCGGCCGAAGCCCTCAACCGGCTGAGAATGCAGGCCCCCAACAAGGAGACGGTCTACTATGTCTATGTTGTCGACCAGGATCGGAGATTGACGGGCTTCGTGACCTTGAAGGATATTCTCCTTGCTCGACCGACCGAGCGGGTGGAAGAGATCATGGAGAAGGATGTAATCAGTGTCTCCATTGACGAGAGCGCCGAGGAGGTGGCCGACAAGATCTCTCACTATGATTTTCTGGCCATTCCGGTTATCGACGAGGAGAGACGGCTGGTGGGGATCGTGACCGTGGATGATATTCTCGATGTGGTGGAAGAAGAGGCCACAGAGGACATCTACCACCTGGCGGCTGCAGGAAAGCCGCTCGACTACCTGAGCACTGGGACCTTCAAGATCGCCCGGGAACGGATTCTCTGGCTCTTTATCCTGGTCCTGACGGGATTTGTGGCCGGAGCGGTGATGCAGAGGTTTCAAGACCAGTTGACCGCCGTCATCGCCCTGGTCTTCTTCATCCCGGTCTTGTCCGGAACCGGGGGCAATGCGGGGACCCAGACCACCACGGTCATCATCCGAGGGCTTGCCACAGGGGAACTGGAGATGAGGGATATCTTCAGGATTCTTTTCAAGGAGATTCGGATCGGCATGCTTGTGGGCCTGGCCATGGGCGTTCTTACGGCTCTTCGGGCGGTGATTACCAGCCCGGATCCAAACCTAGTTGTTCCTCTCAGTCTGACCGTGGGGCTGGCCATGGTGGGATGCGTGATGCTTGCCATATCGGCGGGAGCGGTGCTTCCAATCTTTTTCAAGAAGATCGGTCTCGATCCGGCCTTGATGTCAGGCCCCTTTATCAGCAGCCTGATGGACGTGTTCACATTGCTCCTCTATCTGAGCCTGGCAGCAGCCATAATTCCGATTCCCGCCTGAGAGGATAGGGGGATAGCCCATGGGGGGCCGCGAGGGGGGTCGTCCTCGGCTTCTCAGTGGGAGTTCCGGGCTCCCGTTCTCTTCCCCTTCTCGACGGTGGCTTCTATCAGATCGAGGAGGCGCTGGGGTGGGATCGGTTTTGGAAGGAACAGATCGGCTCCTGCTGCCAGCCCTCGTTTTTCCTCATCCGGGTCGCTCTTGGCGGTAAGCATGACGATGGGGGTCCGGGAATATCCCTCCGTTGCGCGGATCCTCTCGCAGAGCTGGAAACCGTCCATCCGGGGCATGATGACGTCGAGGATGAGGAGATCAAAGCGATGGTTTTCAATCTCCTCCAGGGCCTGGGCGCCGCTCTGGACAGTGGTGACAGCGTAACCCCGAGGTGCCAGGAGCTCCCTTAAGGCCACGAGAACCAGTTCGTCATCGTCAACTACCAGGATTCTTCTTGCCATTTTCATCCCCCTTGGGGACGGGGAGATAGACTCTGAAATTCGTCCCCCTGTCCTGGCGGGAGTCGACCTCGATACGACCCCCGTGGTTTTCGATTATTCCGTAGCATATGGCAAGGCCCAGTCCAGTACCCTTGCCCACATCTTTTGTGGTGAAGAAGGGGACGAAGATCTTGTCGATGATCTCCTCGGGGATCCCTCTGCCGGTATCCCCTATGAGAACCTCGACCTCCTGTTCGGTCTCCTTCTCGATCAGGCGGGTCTTGATGATTAGCCGTCTCGGTTCGTCCTGGTCTTGCATGGCGTCCCGGGCATTGGAGATCAGGTTGAGAAAGACCTGCTCGAGTTGATTGGAATCACCGAGAATCACGGGCAAATTCGGAGCCAGATCCTTCTCCGTGGAGATGTTTTGGTTGAGGAGTTGTTGGCCCACAATCATCAGGGCGTTTTCAAGGGGGAGACGGATGTCTAGAGGCTCAAAAACCGTCTCGGCCTGGCGGGAGAACTCCCTCAGGTGGTTGATGATCTTTGCCATCCTTCTGTTGCATTCCTGGACCAGCTCCAGCCGGGTCTGGTTGGGGCATCCCTTGTGGAGGTTCTCGGAGATCACATGGAGGATAGTGTCTGATGCCATCAGGGGGTTGTTCAGTTCATGGGCGACACCGGCCACAAGATCTCCCAGGGCCCTTGTCTTGGCCGTCTGAACCAGGAAGGCCTGGGTCTTTTTCAGCTCGGCATCGAGTCTCTTGCGTTCGGTGATGTCCCTCATGATTCCCTCGTAGGCGACCGGTCTGCCCTGGGCGTCCCTGACGAGATTGGAGGTGATCAGGACGAAGACCTCTGTACCGTCCTTCTTTTTCAACCTCTGCTCGAAATCCTTGACATACCCGTGTCTCTCGATCTCCTTCTTCATCTTTTCCCGATCTTCGGGATTGACGTAAAGGTCTCGAGGGATGTCGATTGAGAGGAGATCCTCTTTGTCTCTGTAGCCGAACAGCTCTACGGCCGATTGGTTGACATCGAGGAATTTCCCCTCAACGGTGGAGATATAGATCCCGTCTTTCGACCCCTCGAAGAGCCTCTGATACCTGGCCTCCGACTCGGTCAGCCTGGCTGTCCGGTCGGCCACGATTTCTTGGAGCTTCTCCGTTTTGTCCAGAATCTGCCGGGCCATCTCGTTGAAGGACCGGCCCAGGAGGCCGACCTCGTCCCTGCTGGAGGTATCGGCCTGGTGGGAGAAGTCGCCTCTGGCCATCCTGGCGGTGATCTCGGTGAGATTGAGGATGGGTCGGGTAAGAAGTCTGGACAGCAACACCGCCAGGAAAACGGCCGCCGACACGATGGCTCCCGAGACGAGGTAGATAAACAGCCTGGTTCTGCCCACGGCGTGATAGATCTCTTGTTCGTAGCTCCCCGCACCGATGATCCAATCCCAGTCCTTGAAATACACGTACTTTGTGATCTTCCTCCTCGGTCTCTTCTCCCCCAACTCCACGTTGACCCAGGGGTACCGGATGGTTCCGACCTGCCGCTCCCTGAGCAGCGACCCCTCCTGGATGATCTTGGAGATTACGGCTGATTCAGCCGGATTTGGCAGGGAGGCGATGTTTCTGCCCTCTTTGGTGGGATGAAGAATGATATTGCCCTTCGTATCCACTACAAAGGCGTACCCTGTTCGGCCTACCCTGATCCGGGCAATGGCCTTCTTGAGGGCATCGATCGGCTGGTCCCTCGTCTTAACACAGAGGGCTCCGACGATCCTCTGCCCTTCGTCACGGAGAGGCCCGAAGGCCCTTGTCTCCCATCTGTCACCCTTGAAGGTCTGTTCCAGATAGGTTTGGCCCCTGAGTATCGCATCGACAAGGGGGGAGGTGAGGGAGATGTAATCACCCGGGGCTCCGGGTCCGCCTCTGTCTGGAACAGTAGTCGATATTGCGAGAAGACCGCCTTCGTGCACCCTCTGATAGACCGTACACTCGCCGCCGAGCAGTCGCTGGATCTCTTCAACGAGGCCGCTGTTCCCGGTAATGGGAGAGTCGCCCGTCTCGAGCAGGGGCAGCTCGACGCGGCGTACCTCACGGGTCTCGTGATCGACCGCCTTGAATACAACCGTTACGGCCCGGTCTTCCCTGAGGTATCTACCCCGGTCTTTCAGCATGGACTGGGCCATATCGAGGCTCGAGGCGGCTCTGCTCCGGAGCGACCCCTGTTCGATCCGGCACATGGAGACCACGTCCTGAAGGATGTGTTCCAGGTCGGCCTCTGCTGCCCGTTGGAGGGCATGTGTGAAACGGCCGAGAGCGAGTGCCGAGATGATGAGGATGGGAAGGAGGACCAGGACTACCGCCATAAGAGTTATCTTCGTTTGGATTTTCCAGTCCCTGAAGAATCTTCTCATGCCCTGGTCCTGGACGGTGAGGCGGTGTCACTCCTGTGATGACGGATAGGGTCTTGTGATTTCTTGTTGGATCGGCAAAAAAATCCCGCCACGCCCGTTCAGAGCGTGGCGGGAAGATTCTCACTATGAGAAGTCGCCCTGTGACTCGGCGAGAGGGAGTTCTTCGCTTTCTCCGTACATCTCGCCGGTTTCCGGTTCCTCATAGCCTTCCACGTGGATCTTCAGCCTTGTGTACCTGTTGAGGCCGGTGCCAGCCGGGATCAGGCGTCCCATGATCACGTTCTCCTTGAGCCCCCTGAGATGATCGGTCTTTCCAGCCACCGCCGCCTGGGTCAGGACCTTGGTGGTCTCCTGGAAAGAAGCGGCTGATATGAAGCTGTCGGTGATCAGGGAGGCCTTGGTGATCCCCAGGAAGAGAGGCTCTGCAATGGCAGGTTTCCCTCCCTGGGCAAGGACCCTGGCGTTTTCCTCTTCGAAGACGTGTTTCTCCACCTGGTCATCCACGAGGAAGTTGGTGTCTCCCACTTCCTTCACTCGCACCCGCTTGAGCATCTGCCTCACGATGACCTCGATATGCTTGTCGTTGATCTTGACCCCCTGGAGTTTGTAGACCTCCTGGATCTCGTCCACCAGGTACTTTGCCAGTTCTTTGTCTCCCAGCACACGGAGGATATCATGGGGATTCGCCGGTCCGTCCATCAGGGGTTCTCCGGCCTTCACTATATCCCCTTCATGGACACTGATGTGCTTGTCGCGGGGAAAAGAATACTCCCGGGGTTCCCCCACATCGGGGGTGATGATGACCTTCCGCTTCCCCTTAACGTCCTTGCCAAAGGAGACCCTGCCGTTGATCTCGCTTATGATGGCGTATTCCTTGGGTTTGCGAGCCTCAAACAGCTCGGCCACCCTTGGGAGACCGCCGGTGATGTCCTTGGTCTTCGTCGTCTCCCTTGGAATCTTGACAAGGACGTCTCCCGCCTCGACCATATCTCCCTCTGCGACCAGGATATTGGAGCCCACCGAGAGGAGATATCTCGCAGCCGATGTCGAGTCAGGCAACTGGAGTGTCTTGCCCTTCTCGTCCTTGATGGAGATCCTCGGGCGGAGATGGGGGTCTTTCGACTCCGTGATCACCTTTCGGGAGAGCCCCGTAAAATCGTCGACCCTTTCGTGCATCGTCACGCCTTCGATGATGTCACCGAACTTGACACGTCCTCCCACTTCGGTCAGAATGGGGATCGAGTATGGGTCCCACTCGGCGAGCAACTGGCCCTCCTTGATCTCGTCACCGTCGTTGACCTTGAGCTTTGCACCGTAGATGACCGAATAGCGCCGCCTCTCCCGGCCCTCTTCATCCACGATGGCAAGCTCGCCGTTTCGGTTCATAACGACCAGGTCACCATCCCGGTTTCGCACGGTCTTCAGGTTCTCGAACTTGATTCTCCCGGGGATCCTCGCCTCGAGGGTCGTCTGTTCCGCACGGCGGCTGGCGGTCCCGCCGATGTGAAAGGTTCGCATGGTCAACTGGGTCCCAGGCTCGCCTATGGACTGGGCCGCAATTATGCCGATGGCTTCACCCACATTGACCAGCCGCCCCCTGGCAAGATCCCTCCCGTAGCAAAGGGCGCAGACCCCCCGCTTGGATTTGCAGGTCAGGACCGAGCGGATCTTGGCCTTGTCGATGCCCGCATCAGCCATCCGCCTGGCCGCCTCCTCGTCGATCTCCTGGTTGCCCCTTACCAGTACTTCTCCTGTGTAAGGATCCTTGATATCCTCCAGGGCGACACGGCCGAGGATTCGGCTGGCCAGGGGTTCTATGATCTCCCCCCCTTCTACGAGAGCGGTGGCCTCTATGCCGTCCAGGGTCTGGCAGTCGTACTCGGTGATAATGACATCCTGGGCCACGTCGACGAGCCGCCTGGTGAGATAACCCGAGTTTGCGGTTTTCAGGGCCGTATCGGCAAGCCCCTTCCTTGCGCCATGGGTCGAGATGAAGTACTGGAGCACCGTGAGACCCTCTCTGAAGTTCGCGGTGATAGGGGTCTCGATGATCTCCCCTGAGGGCTTCGCCATGAGTCCCCTCATCCCGGCGAGCTGGCGGATCTGCTGGGCACTTCCCCTGGCGCCCGAATCCGCCATCATAAAGATCGGGTTCATGCTGGAGACCCGGAGCTTCCTCCCATCGGGTGTGGTAATCTCCTCGGTTCCCAGCTGTCTCAGCATCTCTTCGGCTATCTTTTCGGTGACCTGGGACCAGAGGTCGATCACCTTGTTGTAGCGTTCACCGTCTGTAATAAGGCCCTCGGTGTACTGCTCCCTGACCTCCTGAACCTCGCGGTTGGCCTCTTCGAGAAACCTCTCCTTGTTGGGCGGGATCAGCATGTGGTCGATACACATGGAGATACCAGCCTGCGTGGCATAACGATAACCCAGATTCTTGACACGATCCGCCAGGAGAACGGTCTCCTTCTCTCCCGCCACCCGGTAGGTATAGTCGATGAGGTTCCCAAGTTCCCCCTTGTTCATGGTCTTGTTGACAGCCGAGAAGGGAACGTCTTTGGGGACTATCTCCCTCAGGAGAACCCTGCCCACCGTGGTATCGACCATCTCGCCGTCTATTCTTACCTTGATAGCGGCATGGAGGTCTACGGTCTCAGCGTCGTAGGCGATGCGGACTTCTTCCGGATCAGAGAAGATCTTCCCCTCCCCCTTACATCCAGGCCTCTCCTTGGTGAGGTAGTAAATACCAAGTACGATATCCTGGGTCGGCACGATGATCGGCTTGCCGTGGGCAGGAGAGAGGATGTTGTTGGTGGACATCATGAGAATTCGCGCCTCGGCCTGAGCCTCGACCGAAAGAGGGATGTGAACGGCCATCTGGTCCCCGTCGAAATCCGCGTTGAAGGCCGAACAGACCAGTGGGTGGAGCTGGATCGCCTTTCCCTCGATCAAGACCGGCTCAAATGCCTGGATGCCGAGCCGATGCAGGGTAGGGGCGCGGTTGAGCAGGACCGGATGTTCGCGGATCACCTCGTCCAGAACGTCCCACACCTCGGACTTCTCCTTCTCGACCATCTTCTTTGCACTCTTGATGGTAGAAACGAGGCCCTTCTCTTCCAGCTTGTTGTAGATGAAGGGTTTGAAAAGCTCCAGGGCCATCTTCTTGGGGAGGCCGCACTGGTGGAGCCTCAACTCGGGTCCCACAACGATGACGGAACGGCCCGAGTAATCAACCCTCTTGCCGAGGAGGTTCTGGCGGAATCGGCCCTGTTTTCCGCGAAGCATGTCGCTCAGGGACTTGAGGGGCTTCTTGTTGGCCCCGAGAATGGTGCGGCCCCTCTTGCCGTTGTCGAGAAGAGCGTCGACCGCCTCCTGGAGCATCCTCTTCTCGTTTCTGATGATGATGTCCGGTGCATTCAGCTCGAGGAGCCTCTTGAGACGGTTGTTGCGGTTGATCACCCTCCTGTACAGATCGTTCAGATCGGAGGTGGCGAATCTTCCTCCGTCCAGAGGAACCAGGGGCCTCAGATCCGGTGGGATGACAGGGATGACCTCGAGGATCATCCATTCGGGTTTGTTCCCCGAATCCCTGAAGGCCTCGACGATCCTGAGCCGCTTGGCGACCTTTTTCTTCTTCGCCTCTGATGTGGTCTCCCTCATCTCCAGGCGGAGTTCTTCTGAGAGTTTCTCCACATCGGTTGCGGCCAGCAGATCCCGGATCGCCTCTGCACCCTGTCCCGCGACGAGATCGGGGTATTTCTTGGATGCCTCCCGGTACTTCTCCTCTGAGAGAAGGTCACCCTTGGTAAGGGGCGAGCTGCCCGGGTCCAGGACCACGTAAGCCTCGAAGTAGAGAACCCGCTCCAGGTCCCTGAGGGTCATGTCGAGAAGAATCCCTATCTTGCTCGGGATGCTCTTCAAGAACCAGATATGGGCCACAGGCGTTGCCAGCCGGATATGTCCCATCCGTTCACGCCTGACCTTCGACTGGATGACCTCGACACCGCATTTCTCGCATACGATGCCGCGGTGTTTCATGCGCTTGTATTTGCCGCAGTTGCACTCGTAGTCCTTTACAGGACCGAAGATCTTGGCACAGAAAAGACCGTCCTTCTCGGGCTTGAAAGTCCGATAGTTGATGGTCTCCGGCTTTTTCACCTCTCCGTGGGACCATGACTCGATCTTCTCAGGAGAGGCGATGGAGATTCGAATGGCATTGAAACTCAAAGGACTCTTTGGTTTCTCGAGAAAGCTGAGATAGTCTTCCAAGATATCCTCCCTAAAGAATTTCCCAGGAATTCGAGCGGCTCATCCGGGTTCTTTATCTGCTGTCTTTTCCCGGATTCCACACTCTCTACGAGGGTTTGGGTCACGAACCTGTTGCCTCCTCTTGCCTGGCGCTCCTATCTTCAATCAGTTCTACGTCAAGACCGAGGCTTTGAAGCTCTTTGACCAGCACATTGAAAGACTCGGGCAGCCCGGGCTCCAGGACGTGCTCGCCCCTGACAATGGCCTCGTAGGCTCGCGTTCTTCCTCCCACATCGTCGGATTTCACGGTGAGAAACTCCTGTAGTGAATGGGCGGCTCCATAGGCCTCGAGGGCCCAAACCTCCATTTCTCCAAGCCGCTGGCCGCCGAACTGGGCCTTCCCACCCAGCGGCTGCTGGGTTACCAGTGAATAGGGTCCGATGGACCGTGCGTGGATCTTCTCGTCCACCAGGTGATGGAGCTTGAGCAGGTACATGTAACCTACGGTCACCTTCTGGTCGAACTGCTCCCCTGTTCTGCCGTCGTAGAGAACCGTCTGGCCGGTGATCGGGAGATCGGCCTTCTTGAGGGTTTCCTTGATATCATCTTCGGAAGCGCCGTCAAAAACCGGGACCGACATGTAGACGCCTTCGCCGATCTTTCTGGCCAGCTCGATGATCTCGTCGTCGCTCTGCCTGTCGACGTATTCGTCGACCTCCTTGGATTGGTAGATCGACTTGATCTGCTTCCTCAACGCATCCGGGCTGTAATTCTCCTCCAGAAACCGCTGGATCTGCCAGCCCAGCCCCTTGGCTGCCCATCCGAGATGAGTTTCAAGGATCTGCCCCACATTCATCCTGGAAGGTACACCAAGGGGATTCAAGACGACCTCGACGGGCGTTCCGTCCTCGGTGAAAGGCATGTCCTCCTCGGGCAGTATGCGGGAGATTATCCCCTTGTTACCGTGTCTTCCGGACATCTTGTCCCCCACCGAGAGCCGGCGCTTGATGGCGACGTAAACCTTGACCGTCTTGATGACCCCGGGTGGCAGTTCGTCTCCTAGTCTGAGTTTGGCGATCTTCTCCTCGAATCTCTCCCTCACACGATCGATCTGAATCTCTGCACCCTCCAGGATGTCTCTCAGTCTCGCCGTAACCATCTCGTCCGCCACGGGGACTTCCACGAGCCGGCTGGTGGGTATGGACTTGAGCATTTCTGCCGTGATCTTCTTGTGGGCCTCAGCGAGGACAGCTCCGCTCTTGGGATCGATGACAGGAGCCGTCAGCTTCTTGCCCAAGAGGAGCCGCTCCATCCTCCTCCTGGCGCTCTCATTGATGATTCGGATCTCATCGGACTGATTCTTCAGGAGCTTGGCCCGTTCCTGGTCTTCTATGGCCTTGCTTCTTTCGTCCTTCTCCACCCCCTTTCTGGAGAAGACCTTGGCATCGATCACGATGCCCTCTATGCCGTGAGGGACCCGGAGGGATGTATCCCGCACATCCCCGGCCTTTTCTCCGAATATAGCCCTGAGCAGTTTTTCCTCTGGAGAGAGTTGGGTCTCCCCCTTTGGAGTGACCTTGCCGACCAGGATATCACCGGGGGCGACTTCGGCGCCGATCCGGATGATCCCGCTTTCGTCGAGGTCCTTCAACGCCTCTTCGCCCACGTTGGGGATATCACGAGTGACTTCCTCCTTGCCGAGTTTAGTGTCTCTCGCCGTGCATTCAAGCTCTTCGATATGGATCGAGGTGTAGGCATCATCTTTCAGCAGCTTCTCGCTGAGGAGGATGGAGTCCTCGAAGTTGTAGCCTCCCCACGGCATGAAAGCCACCAGGACGTTTCTCCCCAGGGCCAGCTCACCGTTATGGGTTGCGGGGCCGTCCGCAATGATCTGGCCTGCCTTGACTCGATCTCCCTTGGAGACGATGGGTTTCTGATTCATGCAGGTGTTCTGATTGGACCGTTGGTACTTTACGAGGTTGTAGTTGTCCACCCCCGGGTCTGTGTCGTCAGATACCTGATCGCAGCGGACAACGATCCTTGAGGCATCAACCTCCTCCACGATTCCGCCCCGTTTTGCCACCACAGTCACCCCTGAATCTCTGGCCACAACCTTCTCCATTCCAGTTCCCACCAGTGGGGCCTCGGCTACGAGAAGAGGAACCGCCTGGCGCTGCATGTTGGATCCCATAAGGGCTCTGTTGGCGTCGTCGTGTTCCAGAAAAGGGACAAGAGAAGTGGCCACGCTTACCAGCTGTTTCGGAGAGACGTCCATGAAATCGACCTCTTCGGGCTTCACCATGGCAAATTCCCCACCCTTTCTCGCAGAGACGAGTGGATTGAGGAATCGTCCCTCTTCGTCCAGCGGGGCGTTGGCCTGGGCGATGACCGCCTTCTCCTCATCCAGGGCAAAGAGGTAGCGGATCCGGTTTGTCACCCTTCCGTCCAACACCTCCCTGTATGGGGTTTCTATGAATCCGTAATCGTTAATCCTGGCGTAGGTGCTCAGTGAAGTGATGAGCCCGATATTGGGTCCCTCGGGTGTCTCGATCGGGCAGATCCGGCCGTAGTGGGTGGGATGGACGTCCCGTACTTCGAAACCCGCCCGCTCCCGGGTCAGGCCACCAGGGCCCAGGGCACTCAGCCTCCGCTTGTGGGTGATCTCCGACAGAGGGTTGGTCTGGTCCATGAACTGTGAAAGCTGGCTGCTTCCGAAGAACTCCTTAATTACTGCCGAAAGCGGCTTCGAGTTGATCAGGTCGTGGGGCATGAGAGTCTCGATCTCCTGGAGGCTCATTCGTTCCCGAATGGCCCTTTCTATTCGCACGAGACCTATATGATACTGGTTCTCCAGGAGTTCCCCCACGGTGCGGACTCGCCGGTTTCCGAGATGGTCTATATCGTCCACACTCCCATGACCGTCCTTCAGGTTTATGAGGTAACGGACCACCTCGAGTATGTCCTCCCGTCTGAGAACCGTTTGATCCTCAGGCACCCCTTTCAACCCCAACTTGTAGTTGAGTTTCATCCTGCCGACCCGGGAGAGATCATACCGTTCCGGGTTGAAAAAGAGATTGTAGAAAAGGGTGGTGGCCGTCTCCAGGGTGGGTGGATCCCCGGGACGGAGACGGCGGTAGATTTCTACGATGGCCTTCTCCGTTTCTTTTTGGGTGGGGAGTTTTCCCGGTTCCGTCTCGGCCAGCCGCTCTTTCTCCTGCCTTGTGAGGGAGAGCTTGTCGAGAACAAGAGTGTCTCTCAGAGAGGAGCTCACCGTGATATTGTCTATGAAGAGGATCTCGAATTCCGGTACGTTTCGTGTCTTGAACTCCTGGAGGAGCTTCTCGGTGACGGGTTCGTTGCATTCGGCGATCAGCTCTCCTGTGTCAGGATCGAAGACGTCGTCTGCCAGGTACTTGTCGATGAGATCCGATTCCCCTACGACCAGAGTTGTGATGCCGGCGGCCTCGAGTTTCTTGGCCATGGCCTTGTTGATTTTCCGGAGCTTCTTGACGATCACCTGATTGGTCTTTGGATCGACGATATCGACTGCGGATCTCTGCCCTTCGAGAAGATCGAAAGAGATATCCTTGACGAACCTTCCCTCCTCGATGTGGATCTTCTCCCGGCGGTAAAAGTAGTCGAGCAGCTCTTTGGCCGAATACCCCAGGGCTCTGAGGAGAACCGTCACGGGGAGTTTTCTTCTCCTGTCGATTCGGACGTAGAGTATGTCCTTGGAATCGAATTCAAAGTCGATCCACGAGCCCCTGTACGGAATGATCCGGGCGTAGTAAAGGGGTTTGCCGCTGCTCTTGCCCTGGTCGTGGTCGAAGAAGACGCCGGGTGACCGGTGGAGCTGGCTGACGATGACCCTCTCGGTACCGTTGATGATGAAGGTCCCGTTCTCTGTCATGAGAGGGATCTCCCCGAAGTAGACCTCCTGCTCCTTCATCGCCTTGATGTCTCGCCTGCCTGTTTCATCATCGATGTCGTAGAGCACGAGGCGAAGGGTCACCTTTATGGGTGCCGCGTAGGTAGCGCCCTTCAGGACGCATTCGTCCACGTCGTACTTGGGTTCTCCCAGGCGGTAGCTGACGAACTCCAGGGAGGCGGTATCGTAGAAATCCGTAATAGGGAAGACATTCCTGAATACCCCTTGCAGCCCGGTGTCTTCCCTTTGTTCGGGAGGTCGATCGTGTTGGAGAAACTTACTGTACGACCTGGTCTGGATATCGATCAGATTGGAGATACCCACGACCTCCTTGATTTTTGCAAAATCTTTTCTGAGATTCTGGCCATTCTCGATTGACATAGTAACCCCTTAACCCCCTTGTTTTTCCTCTTGGGGACACCCCACAGGTTGGCAGGGATTCACATCCAAGCTGTTTGACCTCATTTGATTTCCACGGTGCCGCCCGCGTCTTCGAGTTTCTTCCTCACCGTCTCGGTTTCCTCCTTGGATATTCCCTCCTTGACGGCTTTGGGTACTCCCTCTACGAGATCCTTGGCCTCCTTGAGACCGAGGCCCGTGAGTTCTCTCACGGCCTTGATCACCTGGATCTTCTTGTCGCCATACCCGGTCAGGATCACATCGAATTCGGTCTTCTCCTCCTTGGGGGCAGCCTCAGCCGTCCCGGCCGCAGCAACGGCACCTGCGACCATCGGTGCCACTGGGGTGACCCCGAACTCCTCTTCGAGTTCCTTGACGAACTCCGAGAGTTCGAGAACCGTCATGTTCTTTATGAAGTTCTTCACATCTTCTCTTGTCAGCTCTGCCATGCCTCTCTCCTTTTTCATGCTGGGTATTTAGTTGCCGGTTCACCGCACCAGTCAGGACCGTCTCTTCCGCCGGGACCGGGAGAGCGGCCTACTGTTTTTGCAGGCTTATCGCATTCAGTACGAGAAGGAGTCTCTGTGGAATCTGAGAAAGGACGGTGACCACACGGGTCGGACCAGCACTGAGGACCGACATCAGCCGCCCTAGCAGAACCTCTCGACTCGGGATCTCGGCCAGTTTCTTGATCTCCTCTCGGTCGAGCAGCCTCCCTTCGACCATTCCCCCCTTGATCTCGAGCTTGGGTTGCTTCTTATTGAATCCCTCGAGGGTCTTTACAGGGGCCAAGGGATCGTCATACGAGAAGGCGAGGGCCGTCGGGCCGTTTATCTCGCTGGCGAGAGGTTCGAGGTCGGTATTCTTGATGGCGAGTTTGATCAATGCATTCTTCACGACACGGTAGTTCACGGAGGCCTCTCTGAGCTGGCTGCGGAGAAGAGTCATCTCTTCCACGTTCAGCCCCCGGTAATCGGACAGAACCGCAGCCTTAACGCCTTTGAGCGCCTCCTGTAATTCCTCGACGATTCTTTCCTTATCTCTTCTCAGCAAAGGTGATTCCTCCTTACTATCGGCTCATTTCAGCAGATTCCGAGCTTCCAGGGGATCGACCCTTATGCCCGGGCCCAGGGTGCTCGAAAGGGCGATCCCTTTGAGGTATACGCCCTTACTAGTGGGCGGTTTTGCCCGCATGACCACCTCCAAGAGGGACCGGGCGTTCTCCATGAGCTTGTCGACTCCGAAGGAGACCTTTCCCAATGGGGCATGGACGATACCCGCCTTTTCCACCCGAAATTCCACCTTCCCGGCCTTGATCTCCTTTACCGCTCTGGCCACGTCGAAAGTCACCGTGCCGACCTTTGGGTTGGGCATGAGCCCCCTCGGTCCCAGGATCTTTCCCAATCTTCCGACCTGGCCCATCATGTCCGGTGTGGCCACTGCCTTGTCAAAGTCGAGCCATCCCCCCTGGATTTTTTCCACAAGGTCTTCGGCACCGACGAAGTCGGCCCCGGCCTCTTCGGCTTCCTTCGCCTTCTCTCCCTTGGCAAACACCAGGACACGGCTGGTCTTTCCAGTCCCATGGGGCAGCACCACTGTGCCTCGTACCATCTGATCCGCCTTCCTGGGATTCACTCCGAGTCGGATGGCGATATCTACGGTCTCATCAAACCGGGCATAGCTCGTTTCCGTTGCCAGTCGGATCGCTTCTTCGAGGCCGTACTTCTTTGTTCGATCGACTTTCTGCCTTGCTTCCAAGTACTTTTTCCCTTTTTTCCCCATGGCTCCCTACTCAATCTCGATGCCCATGCTGCGGGCTGTTCCCTCGATGGTTCGAATCGCTCCCTCCAGATCGACCGCGTTCAGATCGGGAAGCTTGACCCTTGCAATCTCCTCGATCTGGCTCCTCGTTATCTTGCCCACCTTGGTACGGTTCGGTTCACTGGAACCCTTGGCGATCTGGGCTGCCTTTTTCAGAAGGATGGAGGCCGGCGGCGTCTTGGTGATGAAGGTGAAAGACCGATCCGAGTAAACGGTGATCACCGCAGGAATAATCGTCCCCTCCTGCCCCTGAGTCTTGGCATTGAAGGCCTTACAGAACTCCATGATGTTGACCCCGTGTTGGCCCAAGGCAGGCCCGACCGGTGGCGATGGATTTGCCTGCCCCGCAGGGATCTGCAGTTTGATCATGCCGATAATCTTCTTTGCCATTCTGGATCTCCTGATCGAGTCGCGCCCTAGCTCTTCTCGATTTGTACAAAATCGAGTTCCACCGGAGTAGCTCTGCCGAAGATTGAGACCAGGACCTTGACCTTCCTTTTTTCCGGTCTTACCTCTTCCACGGTACCGACGAAATTCACGAAGGGGCCGTCGATGACTCTGACCGTATCGCCTGCCGAGAAAGAGACCTTCGGTTTGGGTTTGGAAACGCCTTCCTTGATTTGGGCTATCACCCCCTCCAGTTCCTTTTCCGAGATCGGGGTCGGCCGTGTACCATGCCCGGCGAATCCCGTGACCTTAGGGGTCCCCTTGACGATGTGCCAGGTCTCGTCGTTCAATTCCATCTTGACGAGAATGTAACCCGGAAAGATCTTTCTCTGAGACGTGCGTCGTTTCCCCTTGACCAGTTCCACCACCGTTTCGGTGGGGACCAGGATCTCGTCGAAAAAGGCGGACTGGCCGAAGTTCTTTACCCGTTCTTCCAGGCTGGCCTTGGCCTTGTTCTCATAGCCTGAATACGTATGGACCACATACCAGTTTTTTGCCATGGCGGACTCTATGCGGATTCCTTTTCTATCGCCGTTGATTTGAAGAAGGATTATAAGACCAACCGAACCAGGCGTGATAGGCCCATGTCGACAATCCCGAGGAAAAAGCCGAAAATGAAGACGGAGATCAAAACAACGATGGTGGCATATATGGTGTCCTTTCTGGAGGGCCATGTAACCTTCTTTAGCTCGACTTTGACCTCTCTCAGGAACTGCTTGATTGCCTCGAATCGACTCATCACGGTTTTCCTAACGAAGTGATTTGGCAGGCCAGGAGGGATTCGAACCCCCAACTTCCGGATTTGGAGTCCGGCGCTCTAACCGTTAGAGCTACTGGCCTACAAACGGGGTTTCTATGATCCAACCACTGACCCTTCACTCGGGTCGCCCTCTGAATCTCCGGGAAACCCTACTTGGTCTCCCTGTGGACCGTGTGTCTCCGGCAGAATCGGCAGTACTTCTTGAACTCCAGGCGGTCGGGCGTGGTTCGTTTGTTCTTGGTGGTAGTGTAGTTGCGCCTCTTGCACTCTGTACATGCCAAGGTCACGATGTTTCTCATTTCCGCTCCCCAAACACCTGGTAACGCAAGCCCAATACGGAGACCAGACCCAAAGGGTCACCGTTCGACCGCCCTCACGGATGGCAAAACGCAGCTCCTTCTCCATGGCTATGGGCGTGATCAACTCAACCGAAATCGAGACATTGTCCCCGGGCATCACCATCTCCACCCCCTCGGGCAATGACACCACACCCGTCACATCCGTGGTCCGAAAATAAAACTGCGGCCGATACCCATTGAAAAACGGCGTGTGCCGACCCCCCTCCTCCTTGGTCAATATGTACGTCTCCGCCTTAAACTTCCGATGAGGCGTTATGCTGCCAGGCTTGGCCAATACCTGACCACGCTCCACCTCATCACGCTTCACACCACGCAACAATACCCCTATGTTGTCCCCAGCCTGACCCTCATCCAATGTCTTGCGAAACATCTCCACCCCTGTACATACCGTCTTCACCGTCGGCCTAAACCCTACTATCTCAACCTCCTCCCCTACCTTTATCCGACCCCGCTCCACTCGACCAGTCACCACCGTCCCTCGACCAGATATCGAAAAAACATCCTCTATAGGCATCAAAAACGGCTTGTCCACATCCCGCACAGGCTCCGGTATATACGTGTCCACCGCCTCCATCAACTCCCATATACACCGATACTCAGGCGCACCATCCCAATCCGTAGACCCACTCTCCAACGCCCGTAACGCACTACCACGTATAATCGGTATCTCATCCCCAGGAAACTCATACCCAGATAATAACTCCCTTACCTCCAACTCCACTAAATCCAATAACTCCTCATCATCCACCATGTCCACCTTGTTCAAAAATACCACTATCGATGGTACCCGTACCTGCTTGGCCAACAATACATGCTCCCGAGTCTGCGGCATAGGACCGTCCGCCGCCGATACCACCAATATCGTCCCATCCATCTGAGCAGCACCAGTTATCATGTTCTTTATGTAATCCGCATGCCCAGGACAGTCTATGTGCGCATAATGCCGCCTCTCAGTCTCATACTCCACATGCGCTATCGCTATCGTTAACCCCCGCTCCTTCTCCTCAGGCGCCTTGTCTATCTGCTCAAACGCCATATACTCGTTATCGCACTCGTCAACGTCGTCTTACCATGATCCACATGCCCTATCGTCCCTATGTTGATGTGGGGCTTGCTCCGCACAAACTTCGCCTTCGCCATTGGAAATCCTCCTTAAAAACAAAGCTTGGGCTGGGGATGAGTCGAGCAAGTCAGAAGCTCTTGCCCGCAAAGAATAAGAGCCCACGATCGGGATTGAACCGATGACCTCTTCCTTACCAAGGAAGTGCTCCACCACTGAGCTACGTGGGCAGCTCTCGGTCTCCCTAACCCGCGCTCGACCGCCTCTGACGCAAGCGGGCCCGCCCGCGGATGGGTCAGAGAATAGGTCCTGCACGAGTGAAAGACCGGCGACCAAAAGGAGACGCCCGAACCCGTGCGCACCTCAACTCTTGGAGCGGGAAACGGGGCTCGAACCCGCAACCCTCAGCTTGGAAGGCTGATGCTCTTCCAATTGAGCTATTCCCGCACACGCCAAGGAACTATTACTGATCTGGAAAATTAGTTGCTGTTTCAAATAGATGCAACCACTGGTGGAGAGGGGAGGATTCGAACCTCCGAAGGCGTTGCCAACAGATTTACAGTCTGCCCCCTTTGGCCGCTCGGGAACCTCTCCAGTGCAAAAATATATTATATTACCAAATTCCCGGGAAATCAATACCTCGTTGGGTCACTTTCCGAGAATTCTGCTCTTTTTGGCAGAAAAAAGCACGCTCCCTCACTCCGTCTTCGACTGTCAAGCGCCGGGATCGTCTCGGTCTTTCTTATCTTACCAAAAAACAGCGGATCTTGCCAACGCCGGGTAAATGTGTTAGCCTCATCCTTGGTTCCAGTCACCGGGCGATGATTCAAACGTATCATCTATACAAAACCTACCCAGGCGGCATCACGGCGCTGTCGGACATCAATATCAAAATCGAAAGGGGTGAGTTCGTCTTTCTCACCGGACCCAGCGGAGCGGGCAAGAGCACTCTCCTCAAGTTGCTTTTTTGCCAGGAAAAGCCCTCGGCTGGCGAGATCCTGGTGGATGGGATAAACGTCTCCAAGATCGATGGGAGAAGGATTCCCATGCTTAGGAGGCGTATAGGGATGATTTTTCAGGATTTCAAGCTCCTCAATCACAAAACCATCTTCGAGAACATCGCCTTTGCTCTGGAAATCCTCGGCTATAGCAAGAAGGAGATAAAGCGGAGGGCATGGCAGGCTCTCCGCCTCGTAGGACTCCATGAGAAGATGGACGTCTTGCCCCTGAGGATTTCCGGGGGGGAGCAACAGAGGGTTGCCATCGCCCGGGCCCTGGTAAAAGATCCCCCTCTCATCCTCGCCGATGAACCCACGGGGAATCTCGACCCTGAACTGACGTCGGATATCATCAACATGCTGATGCTCCTCAACACAAAGGGAACCACGGTTGTTGTGGCCACCCATGACACCGACCTTATCCAAAGGTACCGCAAGAGGGTTGTTCTATTGTCTCAGGGAAAGATCGTTCACCCGGGAACAGCCGAATCGCGGAAGCCGGTTCGGCTGTGACAGTCTCGAGATCTCATGGCACTCTACAGGCTAACGAGTTCTTTCAGAAGGGGCTTTCAGTTGATCCGCCAGAACGCGGTCATCAACGTCATGGCTGTGGGAACGGTGGCACTCTCGTTCCTGATCTTTTCGGCCTTTTTCCTGATTTTTCAGAATCTCAACGGTTTTCTCGAGGCCTGGGAAAAGAGGATTCAGATTATCGCCTACCTGGCCGATGATCTGGGGGCGAAGAGAATCGAAGAAATCCGTGTCGCCCTCGTCGACATGCCCGAGATCGAGAGTGTCCGCTTTGTGTCAAAAGAGGAGGCCATGGCCATCGTGAAGAAGCATCTCGGCAGTCAGGGGCGTATCCTGGATGCCCTCACGCCCGGTGTTCTGCCGGCCTCCTTCGAAATCCGGCTGGAGCGCCCTTACCGGAACTCCGACCAAGTCCGGCGCCTGGCGTCGCGTCTCAAGGATACCGGCGGGATTTCCGACATCCAGTACGGCCAGCAGTGGATCGACCGATTTTCGGTTTTCGTGGATGTCTACCGGTTTTCGACCCTTTTGCTCGGCCTTCTCCTCTCCGTGGCTATCGCCTTTATCGTGTCGAATGCCATCAGGCTTTCCATTTACTCCCGCCGGGAAGAACTGGAGATCATGAGACTGGTGGGGGCGACCACGGGCTTTATCAAGGTTCCCTTCTACGTGGAGGGAGGGCTACAAGGCCTCATGGGTTCGTCCGTCTCCCTGGGCATACTCTTTCTCCTCTACCTGCTCTTTCTTTCCGAACTTTCCAGGAAGCTGCAGTTTTACGGTCTCTTCATGGATATCCGGTTCCTTACGCCCGGGGCCGTCGTCTCCATCATCACAGGCGGCGGCTTGCTGGGGTTTCTCGGCAGCTTCTTCTCACTGGTGAGACTCAAGGAGAACTGAAGGTATGAGGAAGGGAGTTCTCGCAGTCACGGCCGTAATTCTTACCCTCTCCTTTGGAATAGGTCTTGCAGAGGAATCGGATCGCCGGGCCGTCGGGGCCAAGCATCGCTACAAGAGAGTCATCAGAGAGATCGAGATCCAGAGGAAAAAACACGAGGATCTGCGAAAACAGGAGAAATCCCTTCTCGACCACCTGGATCGGTTGGCTTTCATGCGGAACCGTAAGAACATGGAACTCAAATCCCTTCAAAGACAGCGCCTGGAGATAGAGAAAGCCATCCGGTTGCGGGAAAAGGAGATGAGGGGTCTGACAGAGGGTATTTCTCTTACCAGGAAGCGGATCGAAGCGAGGGTGGTGGCTCTTTACAAGATGTCCAAGCTCGGTCCCTGGGCTTTTCTCCTCTCGGCCGAGAATTACGGGGATTTTCTCCGTATGTTTGCCTTTCTCAATTCAATGATCGGCCACGACTTTCGGCTTCTAACCACCTTTGATACCCAGCTGGCCCGCAAGGAAGCCCTTCAGAGGAGGCTGGCAGCGAACTGGGAGGACCTCGCGAACAAGCAGGTAGCGGTTTCCAGAAAGAAGCGAGAGATCGAGGCGCTCCAGCAACAGGAGAAGAAAAGCCTCCGCAGGCTGAGAGCCGAGAAGTCCTCCTATGCCGCGTTGATCCGTGATTTGGAAGTGCAGGCGGAGAAACTCCAGGTGCTGGTCAAGAGACTCTCGAAAGAGAGGGGAGACGGGCTTGAGGAGGGGAGCGGTTTCGGGGCTCTGAAGGGCAGGCTCCCTGTACCTGTGGCGGGAAAGATCGACAGGAAGAAACAGGGGTGGTTCCGAGGGATTTCACTCAAAGCGCATCGAGGTGCTGTGGTGAGGGCTGTTTACAAAGGGCGTGTCGTCTATGCCGGCTGGTTCAAGGGATACGGGAATCTCCTGATCATCGACCATGGCAACAAGTATCATACCGTCATGGGCCATGCATCAGAGCTGCTGAAGGAAAAAGGTGACTGGGTTGAGGCAGGGGAGCCCGTGGCCAGGGTCGGAAGCACCGGTTCACTTGGGGGTTCGTCCCTCTACTTCGAAATAAGGCGCGGTGGCATCCCTGTGAACCCTCTCGGCTGGTTTTCGCCCAAGGACCGGTTGGCCCTGAAATAGGGGTAAAGAGAGGCATTCTCCGAGGTGGGGATCTTCTTCCGGGATGAATTGACAGGAGAGGACGACAGGAGGTAGATTGAAAAGACAGATCACGTGTGCAGGTAGGAGAGTGTAATGATTCGATTCAAGGAGTCTTCAAGACTGAGGTATGGGTTTCTGGTGATTCTTGTCTTCCTCATGGGTGTATCCCTCGGGCTGGTCAAGAGTCGTGGAGTCGGAGCCGTCACCGACGGGATTTATGAGAACCTGAAGGTCTTTACCGACGTTCTTTCGATCATTCAAAAGGATTATGTGGATGTTGAAAAGACCGACAGTCAAGCTCTGGTCTACGGGGCCATCAACGGGATGTTGGCTACCCTTGATCCCCATTCCTCCTTCATGCCTCCTGATGTGTTCAAGGAAGCACAGTTGGATACCAAGGGGAAGTTCGAGGGGCTGGGCATAGAGATCGAGATGAGGGACGGGGTTCTTACGGTCGTCGCACCTATCGAGGGAACACCGGCATGGAATGCAGGGATCAAGCCCGGGGATAAGATCCTGAAAATCGACGGTGAGCCTACCAAGAAGATGTCCCTTTTGGAGACCGTCCACAAGCTGAGGGGGCCGAAGGGAACCCGGGTAACGATCGCGATCATGCGGGAGGGATTCGACAAGCCCAGGGATTTTACTATTGAGAGGGGCGTCATTCCGATCAGGAGCGTTCGATCCGAGATTCTTGATGGGGGATACGGTTATATCAGGATTAGACAGTTCTCGGAGCGGACCGACCGGGAGTTCCGCCAGGCCCTGAGAAAATGGGAGAAGTCGATTCAGGGACCTCCCAAGGGATTGATCCTCGATCTTCGAGACAACCCCGGAGGATTGTTGGATCAGGCCGTCAAAGTGGCGGACCACTTCATCGAGTCGGGGGTGATCGTCTCCATCAGGGGGCGCCATCCGTCCAGCCGTTCTACCTATGGGGCGCATGCAAAAAGGACGGAGAAGAACTATCCCGTGGTCGTGCTCGTAAGCGACGGGAGTGCCAGTGGGTCGGAGATCGTGGCAGGGGCTCTCCAGGACTATCACAAAGCCGTCATTGTGGGGACCAGGACCTTTGGCAAGGCGACGGTACAGACCCTCTACCCTCTCAGGGACGGGTCAGGTCTCCGCTTGACGACGGGCCGCTATTTCACTCCCAACGGAAGAGATATTCAGGCAGAGGGAATAGAGCCTGATGTATTTCTTCCCCCTTTTGGTGCCAAGGAGAGGGCGGGAGAAAAGGGGGAGACGAAGCCCCAGCATTTCCTCGAAAAGGATCTTGAAGGGCATCTGGAACCGATCGGAGAGAGAAAGGAGAAGGCGGCGAAAAGGCGTGAGAATCCGGAGCTCGAGGAATTCATCGATCGGTTGAAGGCCGAGGTAAAAGAGACGGAGACCGACGGCCAGAAGTCCGTAGCCCTTCGGATATTGAGGAACTGGGGAACCTTTCAAACCTATCTCCACGGAAGTGAAGAGGCAAGCGGGTCTCCCTCCTGAGCCTCCTGGAGAGATGTACCCGGTCGGACCTGAATGGCCATCTTCCCGGTCTGGGTGGAAGGCCTGCCAGAGGGAGGCCGATGAAGGGTCAGTCAAAAGCATCGATCACCAGGAAGAGGGGGCCCACGAGGGCGAGGCCTAAGACCTCGAGGAAGCCCCCTTCCCGCCGAAAACCGAAAGGAGTGCAGAGGAGAGCGTGGTGGTTCGGCCTTGCTCTGGTCGTGGTCTGCCTGGCGGCAGGCTTCCTCCTCGGCCGGTTGATTTCTCCCCCGCCGACCAGGCCCCCTGTTCCTTCCCTTTCCGAGAGAATCCACCTCGTCGATCTCGCCCTTAAGAGTCAGTTCTACATGCTCGGTCTCTCGGAAAGAGACGTGGTGGCCCGCAAGTCACGATTTCACCAGAGGGACGGTGAGAAGTGGAGGCAAGTCACTACCACGATCCAGTTGCCCAGGCCCATTCCCTTCCAGAGGATTGTCTCGCGGCTCGACCGGGAGATATCGACCCTGGGAAGAGACTTCTCGGTGACCGGCAGGGAGGGGAAGGGGCTTCTCCAAGTCGAGGTACGTGTTCGTGACGCGGTGGTCCATAACCTCTTCTTTCGTGCGCCCAAGCTGGCAAAACCCGAGATACCCCCAAAGGGACGAGTGGCCATTGTCATAGATGATCTGGGGGAGAGAAGAAAGATCGCCATGGATTTTCTCAATCTCAACGTCCCTCTGAGTTTCTCCGTCTTTCCCTTTGCACGGCATTCCCGGGAGTTCGCCAGGGAAGCCACCAGGCGGGGAAGGGATGTCCTCCTACACCTTCCCCTGGAGCCCAAGGGATACCCGGAGCAGGACCCCGGCAAAGGCGGACTGCTTACCACAATGGGGAGGAAAGAGCTGGTTTCACAACTGGAGAAGGACCTGAGTGCGGTCCCTTATGTGAAGGGCGTCAACAACCATATGGGTTCGAAGTTCACCGAGGACCCCGAACTGATGCGCCTTGTGCTTGAAGATGTCCGCAGGAAGGGCCTCTTCTTTCTGGACAGCCGAACCACGGCGAAGAGTGTGGGATACAGTGTGGCTCGGCAACTCGGCTTGAGGACGGGGAGACGGAACGTCTTCCTTGACAACGAGAAGGACGTGGAGAGAATCAAGGCCAGAATTTCGGAACTGATCGAGCTGTCGATGAAAAACGGGGGAGCCATCGGTATCGGCCATCCCTATCCGGAGACCCTGGAGGCGATCCGCCAGTCTCTTCCCTCCATCAAGGAGAACGGGGTCAGGCTGGTTCCCGTCTCCTCTCTCCTGGAGTGAGCATTCCCGGACCTGCCTCGCACCTTCGAAGCACGCGTCTTGAAGCCTTTTGATTTCCAAGGATGTCTTTCGATCCTCGAGGGTTTCCCCAAGGTGTGAGGATTGCCCACCGCTCGGAAAGCTCCTCGGTGGACCTTGGCAAAGCCTTGGCCGCGGCCGCTCGCCGCGGGTTCTTGTCACATAAGAGCCCCTATCGAGGCTCTTGCCAGGGCAAGAACGGCGGAGGGGAAGATGCCCAGATAGATGACCCCTGCCACGGCAATGGTCACCCCCACCACTGCTGCCGGTGAGAAGGTAAGACCCGTGATCTCCCTTTCCGATTCTCGAAAATACATCAGAACCGTTACACGGAGGTAGTAGTAGACCGAAAGGGCGCTGTTCAGCACGCCGATCACGGCAAGCCAGTAAAACTTCGCCTTGACGGCGGCGCTGAATATGTAGAATTTCCCCATAAAGCCCGCCAAGGGGGGAATTCCGGCCATGGAGAGCATGAAGATCGTCATAGCTGCGGCCAGAAGGGGGTACTTGAACCCGATCCCGGCATAGTCGGCAATCAGGGTGTTCTCCTCGCCCTTCTTGCCCAGCAGGATCACCACCGTGAAGGCTCCGATATTCATGAATGCATAGGCGAGCAGGTAGAAGAGGATGCTCGAGGTTCCCAAGGCGTTTCCTGCCGTAAACGCCACCAGGATGTATCCGGCGTGGGCGATGCTGGAGTACGCCAGCATCCGTTTGATATTCGACTGAGAGACGGCTACGATGTTTCCCAGCGTCATGGTGGCTACGGAGAGAAGCCACATGATGGCGGTCCAGTCCGGCTGGAAGGGCCCGAGAGCCGAGAAGAAAACCCGGATGAGCCCGGCGAAGGCTGCGGCCTTCACCCCCGTGGCCATGAACGCGGTAATGGATGTGGGTGCGCCCTCGTAGACATCCGGCGTCCACATGTGAAAGGGAACCGTGGCGATCTTGAATCCAAACCCGATGGTCAGCAGGGCGATGCCTATGATCAGCATGGGGCTCCTGGCCTCCGTGCCCCTGGTGGACAGGTAGGAAGCGATCTCCTTGAGACCGAAGGATCCGGTGGAACCGTAAAGCAGGGCGGCACCGTAGAGGAAGAAACCAGTGGCAAAGGCGCCCAGAATGAAATACTTCATGGCCGACTCTACGGATCTCGGGTCCCGGCGGAGGATTCCAGCCAGGACGTATATGGAGATCGACATGGTTTCGAGGCCGAGAAAGATGGTAAGCAGGTTGGTCCCTGCTGCCATGAGCATCATCCCGGTGGTGGAGAACAGCACCAAGGCATAGTACTCTCCCATGGGGATGTCCTCTTGCTTCGTGTATCCGACGGAGATGAGGATCGTCAGCAGGCAGATGAGACCGAAGACCAGCTTGAAGAAAGCGGCGAAACTGTCCGCAGTGATCATGCCGTTGAAGCCGGACTGCGCCTTACCGAAGAGGGGGAGAGAAAAGCCCAGGGCCAGAATCACGCCGAAGAGGCTGATGTATCCGAGGTGGTCTTTACCCTCTTCTCTCGAGGAGGAAAAGACACTCACCAGCAGGACCAGCATGCCGAAAGCGGCTAGAATGATCTCCGGCATGATGATCCGAAAATTGATCTGCAGGCCTGAAAGATCCATCAAAAAATCCTCCCTTAGACTCCTATCGTTTCATCTCCCCTGCCAGCAGGGCCTTTGAGGGTGCCTGATCGACCGTGGCCTCGTACCTGCTCTTGACGTCCTTGATGAAATGGTCCACCGTGGCATCCATCTTCTGGAAGAACAGCCTGGGGTAGATCCCCATGAGGAAGATCATAATGACCATGGGAACCATGTAAGCGATCTCCCGTGGATTGAGGTCTTTGAGTTTCAGGTTCTCGGGGTTTCTTATCTGTCCGAACATGACTCTCTGAAACATCCACAGCATGTAAGCCGCTCCGAGAACGACCCCCGTGGCCCCGAGAACCCCGTATATCGTCTTGGCTTTGAAAGCCCCGAGAAGGATCAAGAATTCACCCACAAAACCGTTGGTCCCGGGCAGCCCGATGGATGACAGGGTGACTATCATGAAGATGGCTGCATAGACCGGCATAACCTTTGAGAGGCCGCCGAAATCGGCGATCATCCGCGTATGCCTTCTCTCGTAGATGATACCCACGATGAGAAAGAGGGAACCCGTGCTGATACCGTGATTCAGCATCTGGTAGACAGAACCCTGGACCCCCTGCATGTTTAAGGCGAACATTCCCAGCATCACATAACCCAGATGGCTGACACTCGAGAAGGCCACCAGGCGTTTCAGATCATCCTGCATCATGGAAACGAGGGCACCGTAGATGATTCCCACAAGGGCGAGTGCACAGACCAGGGGGAGAAACCTCATAGCAGCGCTGGGAAACAGGGGGATGGCGAATCGGATGAAACCGTAGGTCCCCATCTTCAGGAGGACACCCGCCAGGATGACACTCCCGGCGGTGGGAGCCTCTGTGTGCGCGTCGGGCAACCACGTGTGGAAGGGAAACATGGGAACCTTGATGGCAAAGGCGAGAGCGAAGGCGCCGAAGAGCCAGTATTGGGCGCCCAGGGGCACGCCGAACTTGTAGAGTTCCAGCAGATCGAAGGTGTAGTTTCCGGTGGCCTTGCCGTGGATGAAATAGAGGGCGAGGATGGCCACCATCATCAGGACACTTCCTGCCATTGTATAGAGGAAGAATTTGACGGCAGCGTAAATCCTCCTTCTCGGGTCGCCCCAGACACCGATGAGAAGGTACATGGGGATGAGCATGACTTCCCAGAATATGTAGAACAGGACGAGATCGAGAGCTACCAGGGCGCCTACCATTCCCGTCTCGAGAAAGAGGAAGGAGATCATGAATTCCTTGACCCGCGTCTGGATCGCACTGAAGGCGCTCAGGACGCAGAGAACCGTAAGAAATGTTGTCAGAAGCACCAGCAGAAGGCTGATCCCGTCGATGCCCAGGTGATAGGTGATGCCGTAGCTTTCAATCCATGGAAGAACCTCCTGGAATTGCATCTGGTGGGTGGAGTTTTCAAAGAGAAAGAACAGGGGAAGGGAGAGGATGAACTCTCCGAGGGAGAACATGAGGGCGACCGTGCGGAGGGCCGGATGGTTCTCCTTGTCTATGAAGAGAAGGATGACGGCACCGACGATGGGAAAGAAAGTCACCACAGTGAGAATGGGAAAACCTTCCATTGGTTTTTACTCCTTGTTGAATTCACCCGCAGCCGATCGGTCTCCATCCGTCCGGGATCGCTTCCCCGATATTCGGAGGGTGCCGGGTGCCCCCGAAGAATCCCGGCGCCCGGAACCGGCCTGATTTTGCACAAAGCCCATTTCGCCTCTGACCGCAACAAGCGGGACTACGGTCAGAAGAATATGACACGGATCACATAGTATCCCATGACCACCACCCCCCCCACGACCATGGAGAGGGCATAGCTCTGGACGAGCCCGTTTTGGAGCCTCCGCATGAGATCGCTCAGGATCCGGATTACATAAGCCACACCGTTTACCGCCCCGTCGATGAGGAAGGTGTCCACCCCTTTCCACAGTCCTCTGCCGAGGCCCTTGAGAGAATCGATGAAGAGGACCTCGTAGATCTCATCGACGTAGTACTTGTTCAGAACGAGTCGGTAGAGTCGCTGCCAGCTTGCCACGAACCGCTCCACCAGCACGGGCTTCGCCATGTACAGGAGATAGGCAACGGCCAGCCCTACAAGGGCGATCCCCACCGAGAGAGCCATGAGAGTGTATTCCGTAGGGTCGACAGGGGGATGTGCCGATACGAGTCCGTGCTTGGCCAATTCCGCCGTACTCTGATTGGAGGCGAGAAGTAGGTGGATTTTGGCGGCTGCAGAACCACCGGTCTCGGGGGAGGTTCTGATTGCGGTGGAGAGGAACTCATGGAACCGATTTGCCCCCTTCAGGGCATGGGGAATACCGATCCATCCTCCTGCGATCGACAGTGCTGCCAGGATCATCAGAGGGACCGTCATGATCCTGGGGGATTCATGAATGTGCTTCTTCACCTCTTGGGGGGCGCGGCACTCCCCGAAAAAAGTCATAAATACCGCACGGAACATGTAGAAGGAGGTCATACCCGCGGCAACAAACCCGATTGCCCAGAGTAGACGGTTCTGTTGGAAAGCCTGCCAGAGGATCTCGTCCTTGCTGAAGAAGCCCGAGAAAGGGGGGAAACCCGAAATGGCGAGAGTAGCGATGAGGAAGGTCCAGAAGGTGATCGGGGTGAGTTTCCTCAATCCCCCCATCTTTCTCATGTCGAGCTCACCGCTCATGGCATGCATGACACTGCCGGCGCCGAGAAAGAGGAGACCCTTGAAAAAGGCATGGGTCATGAGGTGAAAGATGCCCGCACTGTACGCCCCTACTCCCACCCCGAGGAACATGTAACCGAGTTGGCTGATGGTCGAATAGGCGAGAACCTTCTTGATGTCGTTCTGGGCGAAGCCGATTGAGGCCGCGTATATGGCCGTCAAAGCGCCTATGGTGGCGACGATGGCCATGGCGAGGGGCGCCATCTGATAGATCACGTGGCACCGGGCCACCATGTAAACCCCCGCGGTCACCATGGTGGCGGCATGGATCAGCGAGCTCACCGGTGTGGGGCCCTCCATGGCATCAGGCAGCCATACGTAAAGCGGGAGCTGAGCCGACTTGCCCACCGCGCCGACGAACAGGAGAACGGCTATGGTGGTGGCTGTTGAGGTCGTCAGGATCTCAGGGGCACGGTCGAAGACTTGGCTGAAATTGAGGGTTCCGAAGTGGACCACAAGTAAGAAGATGCCGAGAAGAAACCCGAAATCCCCCACACGGTTCACCACGAAAGCCTTCTTACCGGCATTGGAGGCAGAGTCCTTTTCGAACCAGAACCCGATGAGCAGATAGCTGCAGAGCCCCACCCCCTCCCATCCGACGAACATGAGGAGAAAACCGTTGGCCAGGACAAGATTGAGCATCATGAAGACGAAGAGGTTGAGGTAGGTGAAGTACCGTGGGTAACCGGGGTCTTCGTGCATGTACCCGATGGAGTAGACATGGATGAAGAAACTCACCCATGAGACCACCAGAGCCATAACGATGGAGAGGGCGTCGACCTGGTAACCGACGGCCACGCTCAACTGTCCGGAAAGGATCCAGGTGAAGATGTCCTTCTCAAAAAAACGGTCGGGTTGCTTCAGAAGGGCAAAAAAGAGGACCGACGAGAGGGCCGCCGACAGTCCGATAGCCGTGCAGGCTATTGGGCCCACGGCCTTCCGGTTCAACCGCCTTCCAAAGAGACCGTTGATAACGAATCCAATAGCAGGGAAGAGAGGTATCAGCCACACGAATTCAAGCATTGCCATCTCCTTGGAAAGAATCTCTCCTTTTTTTCCTGTCGCTCTCTTGCAGGTTCACTGCAGGACCGCCGCTACCACTTCATCAGATGAACCTCGTCTAGATGGATGGTCTTGCGTGTTCTATAGAGTTGCACAAAGATGGCCAGGCCGACGGCTGCTTCGGCGGCGGCCACGGCCATGACAAAGAACACGAACACGACGCCTTCCATGGAATCGAGGAAATGGGCAAAGGTGATCATGGTCAGATTGACGGAGTTGAGCATCAGTTCGATCGACATGAAGACGACTATGGCGTTTCTTCTGGTCAAGACGCCGATGGCGCCCACGGCAAACAACATGGCCCCCAGGATGAGATAAGCGGCTGAAGGGATGTGCGGTATGGTCATGGGTTACTCCTTTTCAGAGGGTCTCTTCTTGGTCAGTGCCACAGCCCCCACAATGGCCGCCATCAAGAGAACCGAGACGATCTCAAAAGGGAGGAGATAGTCGGTGAAAAGCAACTTGCCGACGATCCTCACCGATCCCAGATGACTCAAAAGCTCGGGTGTATATCCGTCGCTGAGACCCCGGGCTCCACCGAAGACGGCGAAGAAAAGCCCCAACATGATGAGGAGAACGGTCAGTACCCCGACTCCCTTGGAAAACGAGATCTTAAGGGGCAGGCGGAGTTCCTCTTCGAGCTCCAGAAGCATTACCACGAAGACGATGAGCATCATTATGGCCCCCGCATAGACCAGAACCTGGATTATGGCGATGAAGGGGCTCTGGAGCAGGAAAAACAGCACGGCCGTGCAGAGTAGCGTAAGGATAAGGAATATGGCGGAATGGATAGGATTCTTGCGGGTCACCATGAGAACCGCGGCGAGAAGAGCCACAAAAGCCGTTCCCAGAAAGACGAGCCACTCAAAGAGGATGCTTATGTTCTGTGCAAACATGGAGAACCTCTGCTATCTATCGTTTTTCATCGGCGATTTACCATTTCCCACTGGTCATTTGCCAAGGGCCGTTGTTGAAGATCACGGGTTCAACTTCTTCTGATCCAGGAGAAAGGTCGTGTCAAAGATGAAGTCTGCCCTTTCGTGTCTGACGTATTCGTAGTTCTTTCCCAACCGAATCGCATTGACCGGGCAGATCTCCTCACAGAAGCCGCAGAAGATACAGCGGGTTCCGTCGATCTCATAAACCCTGGGAAACCTCCTGCCGTTTTCGTATACCTCGGCTTCGAGGTAGATGCAGTTGGAAGGGCACACGGCCTCGCAGAGACCGCAGGCCACGCACTTGGTCGAGCCGTCTTCTCTCCTTTCGAAGTAGTGAATCCCCCGCCATCGATCCGTCATTTCGATCTTTTCGTCCGGATACTGGATGGCAAAGGGCCTCGAAAAGAAATACTTGAGGGTTACGGCCAAGCCTTTGAGAAGTGGGATAATCATGGTCTTTCCTTTCCTATATTGCCACCTGCAGGCCCGGGGGCAACCCCTATTTGAACAGGAGCACCACACCCGTAACAAGCACATTTAGCAGAGCCAGGGGGAACATGAACTTCCAGCCGAACTTCATGATCTGGTCGTACCGCAACCTGGGATAGGTAGCTCGGATCCAGATGCAGACAAAGACGAGAACCGACACCTTTGCGAGGAACCAGATCCACCCCGGAATGAACGAAAGGGCCGGCACGACGGGAAGGAAGCCGCCCCAGAAGAGGGTGACGGCCACGGCCGGCATGATGATCATATGGGCATACTCGCTTATGAAATAGAGGGCAAACTTCATGCTGCTGAACTCGATGTTGAATCCGCAGGCCAGTTCCGATTCGGCTTCAGGCATGTCAAAAGGGACCCGGGCGAGCTCGGCCAGCCCCCCGACAAAGTAAAGCAGAAAGGCCACGGGCTGGAGAAAGACGTTCCAGTGCCAGAAACCGCCGCTCTGAGCCAGGACGATCTCTCTGAGGTTGAGTGTTTGGGAGATCATCAAGACGCCTATGACGGCCAGTCCGATGAAGACCTCATAACTGATCATCTGCGCCGCCGCGCGGAGAGCACCCGTGATGCCGTATTTGTTTCCCGAGGCCCAGCCTCCCAGTACCACTCCGAACTCCCCAATGGAGGCGATGGCGAAGATGTACAGCAGCCCTATGTCCACATCGGCTACCACCATCTTGATGACCCGGCCGGACTTGAGAACGAGGTCGTTGCCGAAGGGGATGACCGCTGCCAGGCAGAGCACCGAGATCACGGATACGGCAGGTGCCACCATGAAGACCATGCCGTCTGCCCTGGCCGGGACCAGGTCTTCCTTGAAAAAGGCCTTGATTCCATCGGCGATAGGCTGGAGGAGGCCGAAAGGACCGACGCGGTTGGGGCCGTATCGAACCTGTATGTGGCCGAGCACCTTCCTCTCAAAGAGGGTATTGTATGCGGTCATCAAAAGGAGAGCGACGAAGACCAACAGGCTCTTTGCGACAATCTCAATCAGCGTGTAAAGAAGCTCCATGCTAGACCCTCTCCACTTTGGCCGCGCAGGCCTTGTATGCGGGTGTTCCCACCCGCGTGTCGAAGTCCGGGTAGAGGAGCCTTGTCAGCTCCACATCGTGGAAGTCCGGGGCCAGATAGACCGTGCCTCTGGCCACACCCTCGGAAATTCTCGCCTTGATCTCGACTTGACCTCTGGGAGAAGAGAGGCGGACCGTGTCTCCCTCCCCGATTCCCCGGGCCGCCGCGTCTTCCGGGTGGATCTCGACAGCGGTTTCAGGATACCACCGTGCCAGTCCCAGGGCCCGCCTTTTCTTTGTACCGATGGAGTAATTGTTGAGGAGACCTCCAACGATGAGCCAGAGGGGGAAATCGGCCCCTGGTTTCTCCTCCGGCTCTTCATAAGAAACAGCGACAAGCCGGCCGCCTCCGTCGGGAAATCCCTCCCTGTAAAGGACAGGGGTGCCTGGATGGCCCGGCTCAGGACACGGCCACTGGAGGCCGGCCTCGTCCAGGCCCGGATAATCCATGCCACGGAAAAGGGGTGTGAGGGAGGCCATTTCAGAAAAGATCTCACGGGGATGGTGGTAGCCCATCGGGTGACCCAGCCGGGATGAGAGGGCTGAAATGATCTCCCATTCCGCCATTCCTCCCACCGGAGGGATCGCCCGCCGGACTCTTTGGACCCGCCGGTCCATGCTGGTAAAAGTCCCGTCTTTTTCCGCAAAGGTCGCCCCGGGAAGCACTACGTCCGCCTTCTCCGCGGTTTCCGTGAGGAAGACATCGACCACGACCAGCAGTTCGAGTCTCTTAAGGCCCTCTTCGATTCGCTTTGGGTTGGGAAGGGTTATCACCGGATTCTCTCCGACCACGATGAGCCCCCTGATCTTTCCCGTGTGCATGGCGTCGAACATTTCCCCCAGCACGAGACCGGGTCTGCGGGGAAGCTCCCCGTTCCAGGCCTTTTCGAACTTCTCGCGGACGGCGGGATCGTCGATCCTCTGGTATCCGGGGAGATAACCTGGAAGGCCGCCCATGTCAAAGGCTCCCTGGGCGTTGCTCTGGGGACAAAGAGGATAAAACCCACCCCTCGTCTTCCCGATATTCCCGGTTATCAGGGCGAGATTGGCAAGAGCCTTGACGGCCTCCGTTCCCCTCACGTTTTGGGTGATTCCCGATCCATAAGCGATTGCCGCACAGCCGGCCTCGCCCAAATGGCGGGCCGCCTCCTCGAGCTGGCTCGCCGGAACGCCGGTGAGCCTCTCCACTTTTTCCGGGGTATAGGAGGAGACGGATTTCTTCAATTCTCCGAACCCGCGGAGCCTCTTCTTGATCGAATCCTCCTTGATGAGGTCTTGGTTGATGAGGATATTTATGAGGCCGTTGATCCAGGCTACATCACTCCCGGGAAAGGGACGGAGCCAGATGTTTGCGTATTTCTCCAACCGGGTCCTGCGCGGATCGACGAGGATGAGACGGGCGTCGTTTTTCTGGATGGCCTGACGGATCTTGTGTGCGAAAATCAGGTTATTCTCATCAGGATCCGCCCCCACGACCAGGATCACCTCTGCCCCGGCAACCCCTTCGAGACTTCCGGGCATGGCCCCGTAACCGAGAGACTCGGAGAGTCCCACCAGAGTCGGTGCGCTGCCCAGGCGTGCGCCGCTGTCCACGTTGTCCGAACCAAGAACCACCCGCATCCATTTCTGGAGCAGGTAGATCTCCTCATTGGTCCCCCTTGAGGGAGCAATGGCCCCGATGCTCTCCCCACCGAAACCCTCCTTGAGGTTTTGGAGTCTGCTCGAAACCAGGGAGAGGGCCTCCTCCCAAGTCGACTCTCGGAGTTTTCCCCCTTCACGGATCATGGGGCGGGCCAGTCGATCCGAATGGTGGATGTAGTCCCAGCCGAAGCGTCCCCTGACACAGAGGCTTCCGGCGTTGATCCCGACCTCGTCGCGGCTCGTCACCTTCACGATCCGCTTGCCGTGGAGGACGTTCAGATCGAGCTGGCACCCGCACCCGCAGAAGGTGCACGTCGTCTGAATCCTCTCCATCTGCCAGATTCGTCCCTTGATAGGGCTGAGCTTGTCCGTGAGGGCCCCTACTGGGCAGACGTGAAGACATTCCCCACAAGAGATACAAGCCTCGGGTCGAACCGCCTCGACATGGGACTCGAAACCTCGGTCGACCACATCGAGTACGTGCGAACCGGGAATCTCGATACAGGCCTGGACACAGCGCATACACATGACGCACCGGTCCATCACCTGCTCGACAAGGGGAGTTGCAAATGGCACCTGGGGCCGCTCAGCCCTTTCCGCAACATGGTTCTGCTCGTCGATGCCGAACTGGTAGACCAGATTCTGGAGTTCACACTGGCCTCCCGCATCACAGACCGGACAGTCGAGAGGATGCTGGATGAGGAGTAGTTTGAGGGCTTCCCTCCTCATCTTCTCCACCCGTCCGGACCGGGTGTGAACAGTCATACCCTCCATGACCGGGGTAGCACAGGCGGCCACGGGGTTTTCGACACCCTCGATGTCGACCAGACACATCCGGCATGACTTGAGCCAGCTCAACTTCGGCAGGTAACAGAGGGAGGGAATGTAGATATTGTTCTCCCTGGCCGCCTCCAGGATAGTCTTTCCCTCTCCGGCTGTTATCTGTTTCCCGTCAATAGTCAGACTAACCATGCTTGACCCTCAGTTCTCCTGAAACCCGCTCGCCCCTGGCCAGGAGAGATCGATCTATCCCTGGGATTTCGGGCCCAGGGCTACGAGGCTGACCCTGTAACACCGCAGGCATCGCTCGGCCTCTTCCTTTGCCACAGGCACCGGGAATCCCTTTTCCACCTCTTCAAAAGTCTGTCGCCTCTGTTCCGGTTCGAGCATGCGCAGCCGCTTCCTCTCCTGTCCTCCCACCGCACCGATCATTTCCTCTTTATCATAGACACCGATCGCCGCCATCAGGTCTTCCAATCTCTCTTCTTCAGAGGGTTCCACAGGCATCCCTCGCAGGTACTTGTCGATCTTGTCCGCTGCACGCTTTCCGTTGCCGGCCGCTCTGACAAGGACGTCAGGCCCTGTTACGCAGTCTCCTGCAGAGAAGATCCCCTTGCGGGTGGTTTCGAAGGTCTTGGGATTGACCACGAGAGTCTTCCATCGGGTCGTTTCGATTTCCTTCATCCCCTCCAGAAAGCCGAGATCTACGGCCTGGCCTATGGCTGGAATCACAATGTCACAGTCGATGAAGAACTCCGAGCCTGGAATCGGAATAGGTCGCCTCCTGCCGCTCTCATCAGGCTCACCCAGTTCCATGCGAATGCATTCGACGCCCACCACCTTGTTGTCCTTGGCCACCACTTTTACAGGGTTGCAGAGGAAATGAAACTTCACCTCTTCCTCCTCTGCATCACGGATCTCCACCTCATCGGCGGGCATCTCCTTTCGGGATCTCCGATAGACCAAATTCACGTCGGTCTTTCCGATACGAAGAGAGGACCGCACACAGTCGATGGCGACGTTCCCCCCCCCGACCACTACGACCTTCTTGCCCTCGGGATAGGGGTCCTTTCCTTGATTGATTTCCAGGAGATACTTCACCCCTGGGATGAAACCCTGATAGCCGGCGTCCTCCCCCTCCACTCTCATGGAAGTGTTTCCCTGGGCGCCCACCCCAAGGAAGATGGCCTTGTACTTCTGGGCTATCTCCTTGAGGGTGATATCCTTGCCCACCTCCGTGTTGTAGAGAATCTCCACTCCCATGGCCTGGACAAGCTCCACTTCTCGGTTGAGGATCTCCCGGGGCAGGCGATAATCCGGGATGCCCCAGGCCGCCATGCCCCCGGGGGCTCCGAAACGCTCGAAGACCGTTACGGGATAGCCTTGCTGGGCGAGGTAGTATGCGCAGGAGAGGCCGGCCGGACCTGCTCCCACCACTGCAACCGGGTCGTCCCTGGTTGTGTCGGGTTTCTCTATAGGCGGGGTGTGCCGTCGTTCGAGCTCCCAGTCCGCTACGAAACGCTTCAGGTACTTGATCGAGATCGGCTCGTCGAGGTTGGCCCTCCGGCAGCTCGACTCGCAGGGCCGAATGCATACTCTCCCCAGAGTGCCGGGAAAGCAGGTCATTTTCCGGATCACGTCCAGGGACTCTTCAAACCTGTTTTCCCTCACGTATTCGACATAGGTGGGGATATCGAGGTGGGCAGGACACGCGTTGGAACACGGGGCCACGGTCTTGGTCCTGTAGGTTCCGGAAGGTGCCTTCTTGTTGTTCTCGATCAGGTCGAGAAAGTCATCCCTGTAGTACCGGAGGCAGTGGAGGAGGGCGACGGTGCCCGTCTGTCCGATCTGGCACTTGGCACTCTCCTGAACGATGCGGCCCAAGGACTCGATCTCCTCCAGATCCGCCCGCGTTCCACGGCCATCCGCGATCCTCTTCAGAGCGGTGAGGATTACCTGGGTCCCGACCCTGCAGGGGACGCACTTTCCACAGGATTCCTTCTGCACCGCCTCCATGTAAACCCGGCACATGTCGACCACATTCACATCGGGATCTCTGATGGCCAGGCCGTCCCATCCCATGAGAGCCTTGATCCGGAGTTCCCCGTCATAGTCGAGGGGAAGATCCAGACCGGTCACCTCCTCGAACTCCTCGGGGGGTTTCCCCCGATTATCGATTACCCTACCGTGCCAGCTGGAAAAAACTATGTCGCCCATGACGCGCCCTTTACTGGTCTGCCCGGTTCACCCCGGGCCTTTTCCCCGTCTCCTCATTCCTCTGCCTGATCCTACCGGTCGATCTCCCCGAGCACTATGTCGATCGATCCGATAGTGGCGATCACATCGGCTATCATCTGGCCCTCGATCATCTTGGGCAGTGCGCTGAGATTGGCGAAGCTCGGTGCCCTAACCCTGAGGCGGAACGGTTTGTTACCCCCGTCGCTGACGATGTAGTAGCCCAGTTCCCCTTTGGAGGCCTCTACGCTCTGAAAAACCTCACCGACGGGCGTTTGGAAGCCCTCGAACCCGATCTTGAAGTGCCTTATCAAGGCGTCGATCCTGGTCTCGACATCCTCCTTGTCGGGCAGCACGACTTGGGGAGCATCGGCCTTGATAGGCCCCTCAGGGAGGTTCTCCACAACCTGCTCGACGATCCTCCTGGACTGGCGCATCTCCTCCATACGCACCAGGTATCTGTCAAAGACGTCCCCCTTCTCGCCCACGGGGACTTCGAAATCGAAATCCTCGTACCGGCTGTACGGAGTGGCCTTCCTCACGTCATAGGAGACTCCGGATCCGCGGAGGGTCGGGCCTGTGACGCTGAAGTTTATCGCATCCTCGGCCGACAGTACTCCCACCCCTTTGGTTCGGCGCTGGAAGATGACGTTTTGGGTGAGGAGAGCCTCGTAGTCATCGATTCTCCTTGGAAAATCCTTGACAAAATCCCTGACGAGGTCGACAGCCCCATCGGGAAGATCTCTGGGCAATCCACCGATTCGGAAGTAGGTGGGCGTGATACGGCCCCCTGCCACCTCTTCGAAAATCCTCAGAATAGCCTCCCTTTCCCTGAAGCAGTACATGATGGGAGTCGTTGCTCCGAGGTCGAGGACGTGGGTCCCCAGCCAGATCAGATGCGATGCAATGCGCTGGAGTTCGGCAAGCATGACCCGCACGTATTGGGCTCGAACAGGGATTTCGACGCCCAGGAGTTTCTCCACGGCCAAAACATATCCGAGATTATGGCCCATGGCATTGACGTAGTCCATCCTGTCGGTGAGAGGGATGCACTGGTGGTAGGTTTTGGCCTCGGCGAGTTTCTCGATTCCTCGGTGGAGGTGGCCCAGAACCGGTGTGGCCTTCCTGATGATCTCCCCATCCAGTTCGAGGACGATGCGCAGCACACCATGGGTCGCCGGATGCTGGGGACCCATGTTTATGGTCATGGTCTTCTGCTCAGCCATTAGGTCTGCTCCTTTTCGAGTCGGCCCTGAACCTCACATCCCACGATTGCCCGACTCCCTGCCCGTTCCGGCGGAAAAGCCCCGGCGGCCGAGCCGAGCGATTCGGGAGTTCTCTCACGTGTCCGGGAGCACGGGGTTCTCAAAATCCCTTCCCTCTGTCGGGAAATCCTTCCTCAGGGGGTGACCGTCGAACTCGTCCCACAAGAGGATTCTCTTGAGGTTGGAGTGGTTCTCGAAGGCTATCCCCAGCATGTCGAAGGTCTCTCTCTCGTACCAGTTGGCTCCCTTCCATACCGTCTCGACCGTGGGTACGGTCTCTCCCTCATCCACAGGGACCTTGACCCTCACCCGGTCGTTCCTCTTGATCGAGTAGAGATGATAGACCACTTCAAACCTGGGATGTTCCGTAAATCGATCCACCCCGCAGAGATCTGTCAGGAGGTCAAAGGCGAGATCGTCATGGAGATATTCCATGATTTTGCAGAGGGAATCCCTTCGGACAACGAGGGTGACCTCGTCGCGGAAAACCCTGTAGTCCAGCAACTCCGATGGAAACCTCTCTCTCATCCTCTTGATGACTTCTCTCTCTGCCATAGATCCACCAACCAGAAGAGCCTGAAGCTCTGGATTTGCCCTTTCCAGCAACCGTCAAAGACGTCTCGCCTCACATGGACCGACCGGAAGAAGCCCTTCCCGGGCTCCCCCCTGCTGAGGTTCCACTCAGGAGCTAGAACGATGGGGCGTCGAACACACTCTTCACGTCTTTCCGATCGAGGAGGGATTCTTTTGTAATCTTTTTTTGGACATCCATCAGGGCCAGTTGCAAGGCCTCGGGTCTCGGAGGGCATCCCGGGACGTACACATCGACCGGCAGTATCTGGTCAACCCCTTGAACCACGCTGTAGGTCTTGAATATACCGCCCGAGCAGGCGCAGGCCCCATAGGCGATGACCCACTTGGGCTCGGGCATCTGCTCCCAGATCCTCCTCACGATGGGGGCCATCTTCTTGGTCAGGGTACCGGCGACGATCATGAGATCCGCCTGGCGGGGTGAGGGTCGGAAGATCTCTGAACCGAATCGGGCGATATCCCAGGAAGCAGCCGAAACCATCATCTCGATGGCGCAACAGGCGAGCCCCATGGTTACAGGCCATATGGAGGACTTACGTCCCCAGTTGACAAGGCCGTCGAGTCCCCTCATCAGGGCGGTGTTACCGAGATAGACCTCTATTCCCATTCGAGTGCTCCTTTTTTCCAGACGTAGACATAGGCCACAACGAGGATCCCTAGGAAGACCAGCATTTCTACGAAGACGAATATGCCGAAAGCAGCCTTGAAATCACGAAAGACAACGGCCCAGGGGTAGAGAAAAACAATCTCGATATCGAAGAGGAGGAAGAGCATGGCCACAATATAATACCGGATGGGAATCCTCCGCCTGGTGGATCCCACGGTGGTCACCCCGCATTCATAAGGGGCCATCTTGGCGGGTGTCGGCTTGTGTTGGCCCACCAGGTAGGAGGCGATTACCACAAAGGCGCCGAAAGCGACGGCGATCCCCACGAAGACGAGAAGCGGCAGATATTCGAGAAGCATGAGGGGCCTCCAGGGGCAGAATAGGTGACTTTGTGAAAAGTTTAATAAATTGCTTTATACAGGATCTCTCCCCCTTTGTCAACAAAAATCCCTCGGGAGTTCCTGAGTTTTGGGGAAGGCCCCAAAATCAGGGTGGAGCGAACATTGGGAAGCATCCGGGCTCACCCAACCCGCCGTGGAGAGCGCCCCAGGCCGAGGATTCTTTACTTTCGGAGAGGCATGGGGGTATATTTCCGTGTATACCGGGCTCTTTCTCGGGGAGGCGGGATTGATCTCGGGAGGGAGAAGAGAAATAGAGGCGGGCCTTCGATGTTTTCAGCAATGGAAGGGACGGCCCGAACCTGACGGCAAAGCCGGGTGAGGGGTGAAGCATGATTATCGAAAATGGGATCTATGCGTATCCGTGGCAGAACTACTTTGAGAACAACTGCAACAGCTACGTCCTGGGTGAGGATCGGGCCGTCCTTGTCGATGTAGGCCATAAGAGACACGTGGATCACCTGCTGCGGGGCATGGAGCAGGATGGGGTCTCCCTGGATTCGATAGATCTCGTCATCATCACCCACTGTCACCCTGATCACTATGAGGCGGTCGGAACATTTGCCGACGGCCGTATCAAGGTGGCTTGCCACAAGGAGGAGGAAGAGTATTTGCGCCGGGAGGGGGGGGTCCTCTACCAGATGATGGGAATAGCGATTCCCAGGGTTCCCATCGATTTCCATTTGAAGGAGGGGACCCTCCAGGTGGGGGGGTGCCTCTACCAGGTGATTCATACCCCGGGGCACTCGCCGGGAGGGATCTGTATCTACTGGCCGGAGAGGAGAGTCCTCGTAACGGGGGATCTGGTCTTTTACAGAGGAGTGGGTAGGACGGACTTCCCGGGTGGAGACGGCAAACAGTTGATGGAGAGCATCGAGAAGGTGAGAAGACTCGACGTGGAGATCCTCCTCCCCGGCCACGGAGAGATAATCGTTGGAGAAGACCGGGTGCAGGAGAATTTTCGAGCTATCGAGGAAAGCTACTATCCCCTTCTATAGCCTGTGAGACTTCCCGGCGAAGCCTCTGGAGGGCTTTGGATCTTCGTTTCTCGACACTGTGCAGGATCTCTTTCCATTCGGATGTCCCCTCGACATTGGGTTCCACTGCTGTTCCCGAAATTCCTGCCTCTGCCAGAGCCTCCGAGAGTCGCTTCTCGAGCCTCTGGGCCTCTTCCCTGCGAGCCGTCTCTTCATCTTCGCCTATCCGGGCCAGGGCCTCCCGGAAGGGTGATGTCTCCTTCAGACCGAGTTCACCCAGCCCCTCCCAGATCCTTTCGGACTCACGGGCAGGATCGAGGGAGTCCAGAAAGACCTCGACCAGATGGTGCCTCAAAAGGGACGGCTCCTGGCCGCTTTTCTCTATGAGTGCCCCAAGGTCTGCCGACCGGGCCCGGTGGTCGATATAGTCTTGAAAGATTTCCCTGGCCTTGGAACGGGCCTCCTCGCCTTTGAAACGCCTTCTATCCTCCGAAGAGATCTTGATCGACCTCGCTTTTTCCAGTGCGATTTCCAGGGTACTCTTGATTTCTCCCATCGGTCCTCCTCAATGGATAAGAGCCTCCGGAGCGGTTGATACCGGTGCGGCGGATTTTTCTCAGGCCTCGGCCCGGGACCTGCTGGCCCCTGCCTTCCTCTTGAAGAGGCCTCTGACCCCGTCTTTCAGCGTGTGCAATAGGCTCCTCGTCTCGAAGAGGATCGAATCTCCCCGTTTCTTCACCACGACCTTCTGGCCGATCTTGAACCGGGCTCTCTCAAGATACTTGGGATAACGGGCCAGGACCCTCTTGCCGCCACCTATTCCAATGATACCGAGGGTATGGGGGGCCGAGAACCCCTCGGGTGTGGCGTAAAGAGCGGTGTATGTTTCCAGGATCCCGCTCGCTGCAAGGGGCTGCGGGGGACCGTCGACCGTCCCTACCTGGATCACGGGTTTGTACTCGGGTTGCCATCCTGTGGTGATCACCCGATGCCTGTCGCTTTTTTCGAGAATGGTTACCACATTGTTGTTGGCCAGGGCTCCTGCGCTCTGGGCCAGCCCCACCTCCGTCCGTTTCACCTGCCTCTTTTCATCCACCTCGCCGAGCATCATCAGAACGATTTCCACGATCTGGGCCAGCCCGGAGGCTCCAGCCGGATGACCTCGGGCAAGGAGTCCTCCGGAGGGATTGACAGGGAGTCCGCCATCCAGGGCCGTCACACCGTCTTCCACGGCCCGCCATCCCCGGCCGGGCTCGAAGAATCCCAGATCCTCCGTGCCGATGATCTCGAAGATACTGAAGGCGTCGTGCACTTCCGCGAACTGGATATCCCCGGGATTGAGTTGAGCCATGGCATAGGCCTTCAGGGCTGAGGCCCTTGTGGAGCTGAAGGAGGTCAGAGATGCCCTGTGCCTGAGCGCCAGTGTATCGGTCGCATGGCCTATGCCCGATACCCTGATGGGCGTCTTCTCACAGGTGAGCACCACGGCAGCCGCACCGTCCGCATTCGGCGAGCAATCGTAGAGCCTGAGGGGGGTCGAAATGAATCGGCTCTTCTCGTAGATGTCCTCGGTGATTCTCCTCTTTGCCCGGGCGTAGGGGTTGAGGATTCCGTTGGCGCTGTTCTTCTCGACGACCCTGGACAGAACCCTTTGGAGAGACTTGTCCGAAAGGCCGGATTCCTTCTGGTATCGCCGGGTGATCATGGCGGCAAGGGCGGGCATCGTGGCGCCGTACCGGCGTTCCTCCCGGTCGATCACCTCCCTGAGGATACGGGCTCTTCTCATCTTGGGGACGTGACTCATCTTCTCTCCGGCGACCACCAGCACATTCTTCATGTACCCCGAGGCGACGGCATAGAAAGCCGACTCGAATACGGCAGCCCCTGTCGAACAGGCCGTCTCCACGCGGGAGGAGCCAATCCCTGAAAGCCCCAGGTACTCGGCGAGGAGGGTGGCAAAGTTGGCCTCTCCGACGAACTCCTCAACATTCATGGCCCCGATATAGATCGAGTCGATGGGATGGTGCCGGGCAAACTCCAGAGCCTTCTTTCCGGCCTCGGCCATCAGTTCCTCGATGGATAAGGTCGATTTCTTGAATGCACTCAAACCCGCCCCCGCCACGTAGACCTCACAGGACACGGCCCATACCTCCCAAGGGGTTCTCACAGCCCGAGAGAAACCTCCACTATGTTAAGGTGCCGGGGCTTTTTTTTCAAGCTCCGACTTGGGGTCAGGTCTTGAATTATAAGTCTTCTTGTGTTATCCATTGTCCATCATGGCCAGACCTCTGCGTATTGAATTTCCCGGTGCGGTCTACCACATAACCTCAAGGGGCAACGCAGGTCAGTCTATATTCCGAGATGATCAAGACAGAGTGAACTTTCTCGGGATCCTCAAAGAGACCATCAAGCGGTTCAACTGGTGCCTTCACGCATACTGCCTTATGGAGAATCACTACCATTTAGTGGTAGAGACAGTTGATGGGAAGCTCTCGCAGGGCATGCGTCACCTGAACGGAGTCTATACTCAACGCTTCAATCGGAGACACCAACAGACGGGCCACATTTTTCAGGGAAGGTACGGATCGATTCTGGTTGATCGACAGAGCCATCTGCTTGAGGTTTGCCGTTATGTGGTACTCAATCCTGTCAGGGCAGCGATAGTTCAAGAACCAGCCAAATGGCCATGGAGCAGCTATCGAGCCACATCGGGTTTGGGAGGCAGGCCCACCTTTCTCACCACCGACTGGGTATTGGCCCAGTTCGACGAGGACCGCCGGGAGGCCCAGAAGCGTTACAGGCGGTTTGTTGCTTCAGGAATCAGCCAACCCTCACCATGGCAAGAGCTTCAGGGCCGGTTCATTTTGGGGGGTAGAGAATTTCTGGAGCGGATCACTCCATTGCTCCAAGACAGATCCAGGATTCAAGAAGTACCAAAGCTGGAAAGATTTGCGTCGAGACCGCCGCTGGATGATCTCCTTGGGGAAAAGATGCAAAGGGATAAGGCCCGTAGGAATCAGGCTGTCGTATCGGCTCATTTGGAGTACGGATACACCCTCTCGGAAATAGCAAAGATCCTCGGGCTTCATTACACAACGGTCAGCAAGATAGTGGGGAAGGCCATGGAACAAACTGGGGATTCAAGACCGGATAAGCGGAACTGATAATTCAAGACCTGACCCCCAGCGGGGAGGCGAGGAGAGTGTCGAGTTTGCTCTAGAGGGGCATGTTGGCGTGTTTCTTCCGGGGCATGCTGTCTCTCTTGTTTCTGAGAGATTCAAGGGCCCTGATGAGTTTGGGCCTCGTCTGTTCGGGGACTATGATCTCATCGATATAGCCTTTTTCCGCGGTTCGATAGGGATTGAGAAAGGCCTGCCTGTAAGCTTCGATCATCTCCTTCTCCTTTGCCACGGGATCATCGGCACTTTCTATCTCCCTTCTGAAGATAATCCTGGCAGCACCTTCGGCCCCCATGACGGCAATCTCGCCGGTGGGATAGGCATAGTTGATGTCGCCCCAGAGATGCTTGCTCGACATGACGATATAGGCTCCGCCGTATGCCTTCCGCGTTATGACGGTGATCTTGGGAACCACGGCCTCGCAGTATGCGAAGATCAGCTTGGCACCGTGTTTGATAATCCCTCCGTGTTCCTGCTGGGTTCCCGGAAAGAAACCAGGCACGTCGCAGAAGGTGATGAGCGGGATGTTGAAACAATCACAGAATCGCACAAAACGGGCTGCCTTGATGGAAGCGAGAATGTCAAGAGCTCCCGCCAGCCAGTTCGGCTGGTTGGCTACGATGCCTACGGGCATTCCGTTGAGTCGAGCAAATCCCACGACGATATTTCGGGCGTGTCTCGCCTGGACCTCGAAGAAATGGTGATCATCCACCACGGACCGGATAATCTCCTTGATGTCGTACGGCTTGGCGGGGTTTTCCGGGACAAGTGCATTGAGTCCAGGATCGATTCTCTCAGGATCGTCGGTGGGTTTCCTGACAGGGGGGGGTTGTCCTGAATTGGAAGGGAAGAAACCGAGCAGTTCGCGTATCATCCCGAGGACCTCCCGGTCGTCCTTTCCAGAGAAGTGGGCCACTCCGCTCCTTGTAGTGTGAGCCAGTGCCCCCCCGAGCTCTTCCGGACTCACATCCTCGTGAATCACCGCTTTGACCACCTCTGGGCCGGTGATGAACATATAGCTGGTCTTTTCGACCATGAAGACGAAATCCGTCAAGGCCGGTGAATAGACCGCCCCTCCTGCGGTGGGCCCCATGATAGCAGTGATCTGGGGGACTACACCGGAGCAGAGGACATTTCGCATGAAGATGTCTCCGTATCCGGCCAGGCTGGTTACTCCCTCCTGAATGCGTGCCCCTCCAGAGTCATTGAGCGCTATGAGGGGGACCCCGTTCTTCCTGGCCATGTCCATGACCTTACAGATCTTCCCCGCGTTTGTCAGGCTGAGGGAACCGCCCATGACCGTGAAATCCTGGGCATATACGTATACCTGGCGGCCGTCGATCTTCCCGTAACCCGTCACCACCCCGTCGCCCGGGAACCGCTTCTTGTCCAGTCCGAATTCGGTACTGGCGTGGAGGACGAATTTGTCGAACTCTTCAAAAGACCCTTTGTCAAGGAGGCACTCGATCCTCTCTCTGGCAGTCAGCTTTCCCTTCTTGTGCTGGGTCTCGATCCGCGCCTGGCCGCCTCCGAGTTCCGCGGCGGCGCTCCTCTCACGGAGCAGTTCTATCTTGTCCTTCGTCATGGAGATCTCCAATCCACGGGAAAACCGTGACCCTCTATCTGTCAAGATAGTCGAGAGTCCAGCCGAGTCCCTGCCTGTCGAGCGTTTCAGGTGCCGGGATTCCCTCTTTCGACCATCCTCTGAGTCGATAGTATTCCGAGAGCATGAGCCCCAGGTGGGGAACCACACCGGCGGCTTTTCCATCGGGTTTGGGCTCGGCCAGCATTCTGGGAGAAAGGGTATCGTCTTTTCGACTGATGCCGAGTCGAACGTTGTACATTCGTTTGAGATTGAAGATCTTTTCTCCCAGCCCGATCAGGCTCTCCTGGTCCATCTCCCATCCGGTTACCTTCTCCAGCCAAGAGGCGATCATCTTTGGCCCCGCCCGGCCGATGAAGAGAAACTTGCACAGACCGAGGGGGTTGAAGATCGCCATGTAGTTCTGGAGATCGTAGCAGAGTTTTGCCTTGCCCTCTGTAACGTGGGCAGGCGGCGGTTCGGTATATCCCATGTCGGCCAATGGAACTCCCCGGCCGATGAAGTAGGTCAGGCCTTCCAGATGGCATCCCCCCCGGTTCGCCGTAGCGTAGTTGACCGCCATGGAAGTGAAGCCCCGGGGATCATGAAAGGCTATCTCCAGCCCCTTGGCTTGTGCCAGGAACTCCGGGGCCAGTCCTCCCAGTTTTTGAGCGGCCCGGCGGGTTCCTTGAGCGAGAAGATCTCCCAGGGCTCTCCTCTCAGCGATGAGGTCGACGACCTTCAGGATGGCTTCGGCACTTCCCCAGGTGGCCTCGACACCGTCGGTCTCCTCCTTTGTGATGATCCCATGTTCGTAAGCCTCCATTGTGAAAGCCACTGCGGCACTGGTGGAGATCGTGTCGAGACCGTACCTGTTGCACTTGTCATTGGCCGCTGCGATAACTTCCCAGTTGTCGTTGAGGCAATTCGCCCCAAATCCGGCAATGGTTTCGTATTCCGGCTGATGGCCGGAGATCCCAGCATAGGGACCCTCGGTGATTCGAACGGTCTTCGCACATCGGATCGGACAGGCATGACAGGTGTGATGGGAATCGAGATACCTGGGTAAGTTGGTCTGACCTGCCGTCTTGTTAGCTCCCTCCTTGTAGGTTCCAAGCTGCCAGTTCTTGATGGGGAGATCACCGGTAAACTCGACAGCCTCGACTCCTCCAGGTGTTCCGTAGGCGGTCAGTCCGGCAGCGCCCTTCTTCAAGATGGGCACGTCCTCCCTGAGCAGCCTGTGGAGTCCGTCCTTGTCCTTCAAGTCGACTCGCTTCTTGCCATACGCTACGACGGCCTTGAGATTCTTGGATCCCATGATGGCACCCATCCCTGCCCGGCCGGAGGCCCGAGACATTCTCCCCTCGTAAGTGACCGAGGCGAACCGTACCATTCTCTCTCCAGCCGGGCCGATGGCCGCCACCCTGGCCCTCGGGTGGGTCTCCCGGCGGAGCGCCTCGTCGGTCTCAAATGTATCCATTCCCCACAGGTGGGTCGCATCGCGAAGCTCGACCCCCTGATCCGACACCCAGAGGTAGACCGGCTTCTCGGACCAGTTTCTTATGATGATCCCGTCGTAGCCGCTGAACCGCAGATTTGCTCCCCAGTAACCCCCTGCTGCCGACTCGTTCCAGATCCCCGTGAGGGGCGATCTCGCACAGATCACCGTCCGGCAGGCACAGGGAACAACGGTTCCCGTGACGAGCCCGGCCATGAAAGCCAGGGTGTTTTCAGGGGCCAGGGGATCCACCCTAGGATCGAGTTCCTCGAAGAGGATCTTCGCGGCCAGTCCGCTTCCCCCGAGATACCGGCGATAGTCTTCTTCGGGCACCTGTCTCTCCTCTATCTGGCCCGTCTTGAGATCCACGTCTAGAAGTATTCCCCAAAAACCGTATCCCATAGCAGTCCGTCCTTTCCGTTATGGTCCTGATCCCTTTTGCAGCCGAGCGATTCCCATCATCTTCCACCAAAAGAAACCCTCTTGTCAAGTGTATCTCGCTCTGAGGTCTCTCTTCCCGAAGGCCTCTCCCCCCGGATGGGGGATCGAGGATTAGGCAAGGAAGGGGATTTCCTGCGGGACATCTACCCGAGATCCCCGAGCTCTGCCTTGAATCCGACGAGCCTTTCCAATCTGTCCAGATTCTTTCGCTCCCCCATGGTGATCAGGGTGTCCCCCGGCTCAATGCGGGTTTCAGACGAAGGATTGTAGATCGTCTTGCCGGATTCCTTCTTGACACCCACCACGATCAGATCGAGATCGCTGCGGATACCGGAGTCGCGGAGCACGGTGGACGGGAGGCGGTCCACATGGTGGACCTTGATCTCCTCGAGTTGGAGTTGGAGACTCCTCCTCTGCATGGCGATCTCCATGAAATCGACGACAGCGGGCCTGAGGAGTGCCATGGCCATGCGGTGTGCCCCGATCAGATAAGGGGAAACAACCTTGTTGGCTCCTGCGGAGAGCAGCTTTTTCTGGGCGTTCTCGTCGGTGGCACGGCTCAGGATATGGAGTTTCGGGTTGAGCTGTCTGGCTGTCAAGGTGATATAGAGGTTGTCCGCATCGCTTGCCACTGTGGCTACAAGGCATCTGGCGGATCTGACTCCGGCCTTGAGAAGGGTTTCGTCGTCTGTTGCATCCCCCCGGACATAGATGTAGTTCTGTTCTTCGATTCTTTGAGTGACCTCCGGATCTCTTTCCACAATGACAAAGTCCAGAGGGTTGTCTGCCAACTCCCTGCAGATATAACTCCCGATCCGCCCGAAGCCGCAGATGATATAGTGATCTTTGAGACCGCCGATTCTCTTCTCCAATTTTCTCCTCCCAAGGATTCTCCGGATCTCTCCCTCCACCATGATTCTGGCCATTCCGACGACGATAAAGGCCACCATGCCCACACTCGTGAGAATCAGGACCATGGTGAATATCATCCCCCCGTGAGAGAGGGGCGCCACCTCGCGGTATCCCACGGTAGTGATCGTAATCACCGTCATGTAGAGTCCGTCAAGAGGGTCCCATCCCTCTATCAGAGAGTATCCCAGGGTACCACCGACCAGGACCAGAAGGAGAAAGGCGAGGCCGAATTTGACTTGTTTGATAATGTCCAAAGAACTCAGCTTCCCTGTCGGGACATCCCGTAGTAATGATCGATCGTCGAAGGATTGTTTCCGTATTATGCCGAGTTATAACATTCGATCTTGAAAATCTCAACCCGCAAGGGGCCGGGAGTTTGCCTTGTGAGGTCACGGGGGAAAGGACAAAAGGATTCCCCTGGAGAATCGAGAAACGTCCTGATAGATCGAGACACTTTGCGACATGTTCTTCCAAACCGGTGAGAACTCCCGGCAAAGGGCCCCTTTACCCTGGAGAAGGTTCTTTTGTTGCAATCCCTACGGCCTTGTGTTATATATTCGGGGAATTTCAAGGGAGATCGTCATGTTTGGAATTGGAATGCCCGAGTTGCTGGTCATCCTTGGACTCGCGCTGATCATTCTGGGTCCAAAGAAGCTCCCGGAAATCGCAAGGGGGCTTGGGCGGGCTATGAGGGAGTTCAAGAGCGCAACCGACGAGATGAGGGAGAGCCTGAGGGAGGAGACAGGAGAACTGGAAGAGATCAAGGATACGATCGTAGGGGAGATCAACCGGGCAACTGAACCGGAGGAGACAACAGAGCAAGAGGAGGCTGTAGGAACCGAAGAGGAGGCCGAGACACCGGGGCACGAAGCCGGAGCCGGGAGGTCTGAGCAGGAGAGCGAAAAAACGGATGATTTGAGCGATGCAGAAGGCGGAAAAGAGTCGACCGAAGAGCACGAAAAATCTCCCCCCGGATGACAAGAGAATGCCCATTACGGCCCATCTGGAGGAACTGCGGAGGCGCCTGATAATCTGTGCCGTGGCCGTGGGGATCGGGTTTGCCGGTTGCTACTACTTCGCCCCCAAGATGTTCGCAGTCCTGATGGCCCCCCTTGTGAGGGCCCTCCCCCCTGAAAGTACCCTCATTTTCACCGGAGTCACGGAAGCCTTCTTTACCTATCTCAAGGTTGCCATCCTGGCCGGTTTTTTTGTTTCTTCGCCCCTGGTTCTGTACGAGATCTGGGCGTTTGTCTCTCCCGGGCTCTATACCAAGGAGAAGCGCTACGTCATTCCTTTTGTCATATTCTCGACCATCTTTTTTGTTGGTGGGGCTCTGTTCGGCTACTTTGTTGTCTTTCCTTACGGATTCAAGTTCCTTCTCGGTTTTGCCAGCGAGCAGATCCGACCCTATCCGAGAATCAGGGAGTACTTCTCCCTGGCCTCCAAGATGCTTCTGGCCTTCGGCGCGGTTTTCGAACTTCCCCTGTTCGTTTTCTTTCTGGCCAAGATGGGGATCGTAAACTCCAGAATGCTGGTGAGGCAGTTCAAGTACGCCCTTCTTATCATCTTCTCCATTTCAGCAATCCTGACCCCTCCAGATGTGGCAACGCAGTTGATGATGGCTGGCCCCCTGCTGTGTCTCTACGGTGTCAGCATCGTCGTCGCCCGGGTTTTTGGGAAAGAGGCGAAGAAGGAGAAAGAGGACGATTCTGAGGAGTCGGAAACCGGCGGGGATTAGCATGTTCGAAGGTCGGATGCGGGACTGCTCGTGAGAGGGGATCGGCCGGCAGGGGGAACGGCACGGAGCCTTCGGCTGGACAGGTATCGGACGGGAGAGGTCGGGTGATGTCGGGGTTTTTCGGGATGCTGCGCGATGGGTACCGGCTGCCCAGCTTCGGGTCTTGTGAACCGTGGGGTCGCCCATGAACGGGGATTGGCGGAAGATTCCTGAGTGGCCGAAGGAGGAAAGACCTCGGGAAAAGCTGATGCGGTTCGGCCCTGAGAAACTCTCGGACGCGGAGCTCCTGGCCATCCTTCTTCGCATTGGAAACAGAGAGGAGTCGGCCATTGATCTCGGCCGCCGCCTGATCAGGGAGACCGGGGGGCTGGTGGGAATCGACGGCAAGGCGGCTTCGGAACTCTGCCGTGTCAAGGGTGTGGGACCTGCCAAGACGGCTCAGCTCAAGGCGGCCTTTGAGATAGGAAAACGCCTCCAGTCGAGCCGGGGGTCAACAAAGAGGAGAATTGCTTCCAGCCGGGATGTTTACAGGATCGTTGGTCCCCATCTCCGTCACCGAAAGCGGGAGGTCTTCAAGGTCATTTTTCTGACCCGGCGCAATAGGATAATCAGGGAAGAGACCCTCTTCGAAGGGAGCCTGACAGGGAGTCTGGTAAATCCCAGGGAGATCGTGAAGACCGCCCTGGCCCACTCGGCGGCCGGCGTGATATTCGTACACAACCACCCCAGCGGTGATCCCTGCCCGAGCCCGGAGGACAGGAAGGTGACCGATCGGCTTGTCCAGGCTTGCGGCCTCGTCAACATAGAGGTTGTGGATCACGTGATCATCGGGGACCGGGGCTATTACAGTTTTGCCGAGGAGAAAGAGCTCTAAGACGGAAGGACCGAGGGAAGCCACCACTCGGCCTTGCGCCCTATGAGACGTCCACGGAAAGGCCCATCTCTTCCAGATCCGCCTGGATTTGCCTTGGATTCTTTGTCTTCAGCCTGAGGACGATCATCACGTCCCTCTGCTCCGGCCTTGTAAGGGACATCATGCTCAGGATGGGTACCCGATGGCGATCCACCACGGAGATGATCTTGGAAAAGGTTCCGAGTTTCATCTGGAGTCCGTGAATCGTGATCCTTGAACCTTCCTCCCTCAACCCCAGAACCCTGGCAACGAGTCTGATAATATCAGACTCCGTGGTAATTCCCACCAGCCTGCCGTTTTCCATTACCGGAAAGGATCCTATCTTTTTTTCCTGTCCGAGCAGGAGGGCGTCCTCAAAGGTCGTTTCCGGGGTGACTGTTAGAGGGTCTTTTGTCATCACATCGCTGACCTTCATCTTACCCCAGAGGTAGTTAATCTCCCATACACTCAGGCTTGTGGCAGGGGAGGGGGAAGACCTGAGCAGGTCATGGTAGGTTACAATCCCCACTAGCTTTCCCTTTCTTGTGACACAAAGCCTCCTGATCCTCTTTTCCTTCATCAGTTTTTGCGCGTCGATCACCAGGGTATCGACGTCCACTGTAATCGGGTTTTCCGTCATGACGTCCTTGATTCTCATCACCGACACCTCCCTGTCTGGTTTGGTCTGAGGCCGACCGGGACTATCTAAGTATCCCTTTTTCGATCGGGTCTTGTAAAGCGCGAATTCCGCGGGGCAGACGTTGAAGTGTTGACGTGAACTCGTATGTGTTGATATAAATTGCCCGTGGGATCACGTCTCTTCAGGGGTTTGGCGCGAGCCCGAGGGGAGGGTGGATCTCATCGGGGAGTCGGTCTTGGATGCGATGGGCGAGCCCTTTGCCCGGGTAGAGCCCGGGAGTGGCCCGTCGGGAGGGGACTCGATGGCGTTTAACCGTGTCACACCCGAGGATCTGGAATTCCTGAAATCCCTTGTGGGGCCAGAACGCCTCTCGGTTGGAACCTCGGTGCTAGATCTCCACAGCCGGGACGAGTCGTATCATCGAGGGTATAGGCCGGATGCAGTGGTGTGGCCCAAAGAGACCGAGGAGGTGGCTGCCATTGTGAAGCTGGCCAATGAGAAGCTGTTTCCAGTGACGCCGTGGGGAGCCGGGACGAGCCTGGAGGGGAACCCCCTCCCCACCCAAGGGGGCCTGGTCCTTGACTTCGGACAGATGGACCAGGTCCTGGAAGTACGCCCCGGGGATTTCCAGGTGGATGTGCAGGCGGGCGTGAAGTACAAAGACATGAATCGAATTCTTGCCCGGCACGGTCTGTTTTTCCCGCCCGATCCCGGAGCCAACGCGACCATCGGAGGGATGGTGGCGAACAATTCCAGCGGCATCCGTACAGTCAAATACGGGTCGACAAGAGACAATGTCCTCAGGCTGACGGTAGTTCTGGCCACAGGCGAGGTCTTCCGTGCGGGCTCTTGTTCCCACAAGACATCTTCAGGGTACGACCTGGTCAGACTGATGGTCGGCTCCGAAGGGACGCTGGGCATCGTGACGGAGATCACTCTGAGGCTCGCCGGTATCCCGGAGAAGTTCAGCGCCGCTATTGTCACCTTCGGCTCTGTCCAGGATGCTGCCGATTCGGTCTACGAGATCATGGGTTCCGGTCTCATCCCCGCAGCCCTCGAGTTGCTCGACTCGGAAACGATCGGGGCCATAAACAGGGACGGGAAGGTCAGCCTGGCCGAGAAGCCGACTCTCTTTATCGAGTTCACCGGGTCCAGCGATATCGGTCTGGAAGAAGACCTGAAGTTGGCACAGCAGATCTGCGAAGACCACGGGGCCCTCTGCTTCCAGTCCGGGGTGGGCCGGGAGGAACGGAACAGACTCTGGGAGGCCCGACACGATGCCTTTGAATCTTTGAAGCGGTCCAATCCAGGCCTCGACATCCTCATCATGGATACGGCCGTCCCCCTGTCAAAATATCCGGGTATGCTGGAGTATGCAAGAAGGGTTGTGGAGTCGTACGGCCTGAAAGCGTACGGCTTTGGTCATGCCGGAGACGGGAACCTCCATCTGAACATCGTGGGTGACATGGGGAACGGAGAGTTCGTCGAACGGATGAACCGGGCCAATGAAGAGATAGTCTCACATGCGATTTCTCTCGGGGGGACGGCCACGGGTGAGCATGGTATCGGAATCGGTAAGAGAAGATTCATGGCCCAGGAGCACGGCGAGGGGGTGGAGGTGATGAGGAAGATCAAGAATCTCCTGGATCCCAACGGCATCTTGAATCCCGGCAAGATTCTGCCCTGAAGGTAGAATAGGGTGAAGTAGGCTCAAAACACGTGGATTCCAAAGGGTTGGCCCGGATGCCGGCGCTTGCCGTCTGAGGGAAGGGCGGGTGTCGGCTCAGCCGGGGAGATCTCCATGGCTCATCGGATCGAAATCGCATTGAAAAAGCACCTGAGAGACGCCCTGGGTGAGAAGATCGGGCGGAGGATCGAGACAGATCTGGGACTCCTTGTCGATCGTGTCAGGACCGTAAACGTCTATACGATAGACGCCGTTCTCTCCGGGGAGGAGCTCGAGGCCATCGCTTGCGGGGCCTATCTCGATCCGATCAGTCAGGAATACGCGATAGATGAGTCTCTGGCCTCCGGCTTCGATTGGCTCGTGGAGGTGGGTTTCAAGCCCGGTGTGACGGACAATGTGGGCAAGACGGCTACGGAGGCCGCAGAGCTGCGCCTCGGCAGGCCGTTCGGGCCGGGGGAGAGAGTCTACACGTCGGTTCAGTACGTCATCTGGGGCACCCTTTCCCGTGACCAGGTGGAACGAATCGCATCGGGGCTTCTCGGCAACAACCTGATTCAGCGGTTCGAGATCATCGACGGAGATACATGGCGCCGGGGGCGGCGTCCCCGGCCCGTGGTGCCCAGGGTCGAGGGGACCGGAGGATCCCGGGTCGAGAGAATCGATCTCCATGGGGGTGACAGAGACCTTATGGAGATAAGCCGCACCAGACTGCTTGCCTTGAATCTCGAGGAGATGAAGGCCATCAGGGCGTACCTGGACGACCCCCGGGTCAGACAGGAGCGGATGGCTTACGGGCTGGACGGACGAATCACCGACGTCGAGCTCGAGGCGGTGGCCCAGACCTGGTCGGAACACTGCAAACACAAGATATTCAATGCGGTCATCGACTATGTGGGCCCTCACGGAGAATCGGCTATCATCGACGGCCTGTTCAACACTTTTGTCCGGGGGGCTACAGAACGGGTCAGAGAGGAACTCGG